>QIAI01000157.1 GCA_003224995.1 Acidobacteriota bacterium | reverse complement strand
GGCCGATTTCATGGCACAGTTCGTAAGTGGGCTCGGATAGGTGGGGAAAACCTGATGCTCGTAGTAGTTCGTATTGTCCAGGATCAGATTGGCAGAAGTGAGCCCGTTATCGGTTGCGATGGTGGACGTGTAGATCTGCGGAATGCGCGTGTAGAACAGACCGTAGCCCGCGCGAATCACTAAAGGATGTTGTTGCCCCACAGAATAAGCAATCCCTACCCGGGGAGAGAAGTTACGGTCCTCGGTCGGAACTTTCCCGGCTTGTGGCCAGAGCGGATTGCTCACCAGATTTTTCGTGGAGAAGGTTTGCCGGTCATACCGCATGCCCAGGCTCATCGCCAACCGGCCGGTAAGCCGCACCGTGTCTTGCAAAAACACGGCATACTCGTTGGTATCAGGATGCGAGTCGGCCTGACCGAAGTTCTGGATGTAGTAGCGAGGCACCTGGTGCGCATAGGCGCGCAGCGGTGTAAGTTTCAGCCCAGAGCGCATCGGCTCGAAGGTCCACGGATCCACTGAGATGGTGTCGTAGTAATACTCGCCGCCGAACATCGATGGAAAAAAATTGTAGATCCACGATAACAACGCGTCACCGCCGAACTTCCACGAGTGATGTCCCTGCTCGAAGCTCAGCGTATCGGCGAAGTGCAGACGATGTTCACGGGTCTGGCGCGGCAGGATTGTGGAACGTCCAATGCCATCCAGGACATGCGTGATATGCGTTCGCGGATCGCTGGAGTTGGCGCTGGAAGCCTGCAAGTCGCGTGAGAACTGCGCGCGCAGATGACTCACCACGCGAGTCGACACGCTGCTGGTCAGCGTGATGGAGGCGGACTCGGTGGTCACATTTTCTTCGCCATTGTCGCTCACCGCGGAGTTTGTGATCGGGCTCGCCGGATCAAAGAATACGTTGTTGGTTCCGTAATAGCGCGATGTGTTCAGGCGTGCCGAGAGATGATGCTGGGGAGTCAGAGTTGCATCGATTTTGAAAAAGGCCGTGTTGCCGAGCAGCTCCGAGCGAAAGCGTCCGGCCAGCGTATTGAGTTGCGCGGCGCTGGCGAAGACCAGCGTTTTGTCATAATCCTCGTAGTCGCCATGGTTCAGCGCGCCGATCCCGGCTTGTGGCACTAGCACGTTTCCGCCACTGAGGAAGTTGACTATGGTGGGCAGCTTGAAGATGTGCTGATCATAGCCCGCGAAGAAAAACACTCGATTGGAGCGAATCGGCCCCCCTAACGTGCCACCGAACTGGTGTTGCCGGCTCTCGGGTTTGAAATCGAGGAATGCGGGCTGAGCGCCAAAAGAACTGTCCCGAACAAAATAGAACGCGCTGCCGTGGAGGTGGTTCGTGCCGGACTTGGTGACAACATTGACCACCGCACCTCCGGCGCGTCCCAGTTCCGCACCGTAAGTATTCGACGAGACGCGGAACTCCTGTACCACTTCGTTGGAAAACTGATAAGGCGCTCGGTACCGCCCCCGTGCCTGTGAGAAAAAAGCGTTGTTGTTGTCCGCGCCGTCCACCAGGTAACTCGATTGATAGCCACGAATCCCGCCGAAGGCCAGATCGCCATTCGAGGCCGACGTAAGTCCACGCGGATCCTGCGTCACCCCGGGCGCAAGCAATGCCAGGTCAGTGAACCGCCGGCCGTTGACCGGGAGATCGTTGATAGCCCGCTCATCGATGACCGTCGAAACTGAACTGGGAACCGTTTCCACCATGGGCGGCGCTCCGGAGACCGTCACAGTTTCGCTTGCACCGGCCAGGCTCAAGCGAAATTGGAGTTCGATCGCGCCTCCAACGTCGACGTGCACTTCCGGGCTGACCTGCGGAGAAAGGCCTTTCACTTCCGCCCGCGCCGAGTAATCCCCCGGAGGCAGCAGTTCGATGGCGAAGCGCCCGTCCGAATCCGTCAGCGCGGATCGCGTCATGCCGGTCGTGTTGTTCACGACAGCGACTATGGCTGCGGGCACAGAACGATTGTCCGGATCCAAAACAGCGCCACGAATGGCGCCCGTTGAGGCATCCTGCGAATAAAGAATTGGGGCGAGCACGAAAAAAGCAAGAACAATAGAAATGCGGGCGAAGCGGCGCAGAATTGCAGGCATGAGTCCCACCTCGTGGAATGGGGCTCGGAAGGGAAGGGGAAACAGGAAAGTTTTAACACTGGGAGTCGGTTGCGAGAAGTGCCGGAGGACACAGCCAGCCATGTAATTTAAAAGACTTGTTCCGGATGGGGAATGGAGTGGCAAGCTGCAGGTTGTTGAAACCGAGGCCTAACCCGGAAGGAATGGGTAACTATCGGAATCGTGACGGGTGCTCCGGGAACGATTTCCAAAGCTTTATGTAAATGCGACCTCGGTTCGTTATGGCAAATCTTATGGCGCCGACCGACGCGCAACTCATCCAAACAGGTATCAATTCATCGACAGGAGAGTGTCATGCAATCTCGGTGGAACTATATGCAAGCTGGAGCAGGAGCCTACCATGCCATGCTCGGTCTGGAGGAATATGTGAAGAAGTGCGGGCTTGAGCCCTCGTTGCTTCATTTAATCAAGATGCGCGCCTCCCAGATCAATGGTTGCGCCTACTGTCTCGACATGCATTGGAAAGATGCCCGGGCGAGCGGAGAAACCGAGCAACGGCTGTACTCACTCGACGCCTGGCATGAGTGTCCGTATTACAGCGAGCGCGAACGCGCCGCGCTGGCCTGGACCGATGCGGTCACTCGCGTCAGCGACAATCACGTGCCCGACGAGCTCTTTCAGGAGGTGAAGCCGCAATTCACCGAGAAAGAGTTGGTCGATTTGACCCTGGCGATAGCCACCATTAATGCTTGGAATCGCTTGGCCATCGCCGGCCGCTCCGAGCCCGGCATCTACCGCGTGCCTCAGAAACTCAAGACCGGAACGTAGAAACACGAATTCACCACGGAGACACCGAGACACGGAGAAGCCCCTATTATGGTTTTCTCAGTGACGTCCGTGACTCCGTGGTGGGTTTTGTTTTCCTACTGCATTCCTTCACTGTAAAGCGTGACGGCCAGCTTCGTCGGTTTGGCAGGGATCGTTTCCGCAATGTTCGGTGGATTGTGACTCGGCGGCGGCCCTCCGTGCAGGCTGAGTTGCCCCAGGCGGCATAGATTAATGGCATCGCCCAGGATGCGCATGGCTTCCTGCGGCGCATGAAAGCCCATCGAATTTTCCGACATCACGAAATCGATCATAAACTGACCTCGACGGTGGTAGTCGCGGGCAGTTGCCAGTTGCGGATCCGTGGCGCCGTTCTGCTTCGCAGCTTTGATGTCGCCGATCAGATCAACCAAGGCATCCAGTGCGGTATTACGCAACATGAAGAAATGATCCTGGATGTCTTCGACGCGCGCCTTCAACTCTTGCTCGGAAAAATGGTGACAGGTCTGGCAGGAGCGGTTGATTTTCAGCAGCGGGCTGTTGACCTGGTGGTCGCTGATCTTCAATCCGCCCTGGCGCATGTAGGGCATGTGGCAGTCAGCACAGGCCACGCCCGAGCGGGCGTGCACGCCCTGATTCCACATTTCGAATTCCGGATGGCGCGCCTTGATCAACTGCGTGCCGGTATCGGGATGAACCCACTCGTTGATCTTCTGCTCACTCTCGACCGCAATAATATCTTCTACTTTGATGCCCTTCGCCCAGGGATATGCCAGGCGCTTATTCGGCGGCTGGAAATAGTACGTCACATGACATTGCCCGCAAACATAGGAGCGCATCTCCTGCCGCGTGGCCATGGTGTTGACGTCGTAATTCTGTACACCCTGCGACGCCTTTAGCGCGCGAATGCCCTCGATGAATGCCGGACGCGTTATGTTGGCGAATTTGGGGATACGTCATGTGCGTATCACTGATGACATTGAAGCCTTTGATCAGGTCGCCGTTGCCGAGTTTCAGATAGGTAGTGACGATCGACGCGTGACAATTGATGCACATGGCAGGCGGCGCGAATTTCTGCCGCTCGGTGAAGGTCTGGTCATCGAGCATGTAGGCGTGACCCCGCCGCTCACGGTAATCGGCGGAGAAGGCGTATCCTGCCCAGATCGTTTTCAGCCGCGGATCTTCCTCGAGTTTCGAACGCGCGACTACGGAACGCGGATCGGCTTGCGTGGGCGAGTGGGGCATGGCCTCACTGCCGCCATACTTGGTGCGCTGCATATCAACCGTGCGCAAATAGAGGTCGTACTGCATGGGAAAGTTCTTTCCCCAAATCGCGGGATCATCGATGGTGTCATTCAGCTCCACCACCCGATAGAACGGGTTTCGCGCTTCCTGCTTGCGTTCAAAGATGTTCACCAGTAGCGCAGCAATCGCGACGGTAGACAAAGCGGCTAGCGCGACCACCAACGCTAATATGCGCCGCGAAGGCTTGGTACCGGAATCCGTGGTATTACTCATGATTACTCCCAATTAGAACGGGCTTTGCAATGGATGCCGCCGCTTCGGAATGGCCAACCGAGGCGTGACACCGGGTGCACTCCAGCCCCTCGGCCTTACCATGCACGACGTTGCCATCGATGGCGGCGGTGATGTCTTCATGACAGCGACGGCAGGCGTTTTCGGTAACGCGGTGATCGAACTTCGTGATCTCGATCGTGTCCGGATACCAGCCGGTGGTGAAATAGAACGAGTGCCAGAATCCGTTATTGGCCTTTACCGCGTATTTCCCGAAAATGTTGTGCGGAGTGTGGCAGTCATTGCAGGTGGCCGCCGAGTGATGGCTCGATTTCAGCCAGGCATCGTACTGCGCGCGCATCACGTGGCAATTGGCGCAGGCCGCCGGATTGTTGGTGAGGTAGGAGTATCCCTTGGAATAAATAAAGGTGTAGCCGCCAAGCCCAAGGAACAGACCCAGTGCAACACCCAGGAGCAGAGTATTACGGACGGATGACTTCATCTTGCTTTCTATCGTCGCGCCCCCCTCCGCAGCGAGGAGATCATACCGACGTTGAGAATATACGCCTCAGCAAGGTGGCGCACGTGATCTTTGTCACCGGAAACTTTCAGATCTCGTTCTCCCCATTTGCGCACGTTTGCAGAGCTCTGCTTCAGCCATTCGCACCTGCGGTCGCGTGCGTGTTATGTTCATTAACTTCATCGGAATACGATTTTCGATCCGGGTTGAGGGCACAAAAGCCACACACGCCATGATTCGTTCCTACAAAGGCAAGCATCCCATCATTCCCCCGTCTTGCTACGTCGACATCTCGGCGCAGTTGATCGGCGACATTGTCTTGGGTGAACATGCCAGCGTGTGGATGAACGCCGTGCTACGCGGCGATGTCCACGAAATCCGCGTAGGCGCGCATTCCAATGTGCAGGATTGCTCAGTGCTGCATGGCATGAAGGAGAAGTACGGAGTCTATCTGGGCGAATACGTCACGGTGGGACATTCGGTTACTCTCCATGGCTGCGTGATTGAGGATCGATGCTTGATCGGGATGGGATGCATCATCCTGAACGGCGCGCGTATCGGGGCGGGCTCCATCATTGCAGCGGGTACCTTGATTCCGGAAAACACCGTGGTCGACCCTGGCTCGCTCTGGATGGGATCGCCCGGGAAGTTTCGTCGCAAGCTGGGCCCGGAGGACGAAGAGACGATTCTGCGTTACGCAAAGAATTACTTGGGCTACAAAGATTCGTATCTGCAAGAGGGTGTTTAAAGCTAATCGTAAGCGGGGGTTTGAGAACCTGAGAGCTGATAGCTGATAGCTGAGCCAAGAGCTGAATTCATGATCAAAGCCGTAAGGGGAACTCGAGATTTGTTGCCGCCAGAGACGCAGCTGTGGAGCTTCGTCGAGGCGAAGGTGCGCGAGGTGATGCGCGCCTACAACTTCCAGGAGATTCGAACGCCAATTTTCGAGTCGACCGAATTGTTTGCCCGCGGAGTCGGCGAAGACACCGATATTGTCGCCAAAGAGATGTACACGTGGGAAGATCGCGGGCGCGCGCAATCGGATCAAGGCCAGTCCCTCACCCTGCGTCCGGAAAATACCGCTGGTGTGGTGCGCGCCTATATCGAGCACAAACTGTGGGATCGCGGCCTCAACAAGCTCTACTACATCGGACCGCAGTTTCGTCGCGAGCGTCCGCAAAAGGGCCGGTACCGCCAGTTTTTTCAGATTGGCGCGGAGGTGATTGGGCCCTCAACCGCCGGCAGTGAATCGCCTGCGCGGGACGCGGAAATCCTGGAGATGCTGGCCACGTTACTCGACCGCCTCGGCATCCAGGGCTGGAATCTGGAACTGAATTCGGTGGGATGTCCAGCGGATCGAGCGAGCTTTAACCTGGCACTGAAGATGGCGCTGGAGCCGGTCGTGGGCCAGATGTGCGCCGATTGTCAGCGCCGCGCTGTGACCAATCCTTTGCGCGTGTTTGATTGTAAAGTGCCGGGCGATCAGCCCATCATCGACCGGCTCCCCCGTATCAGCCAGTTTCTGGATGAAGGCTGCCGCAAGCACTTCGAGGACGTGCAGGAGATTCTAAAGTCGGTGGGAGTGCCTTTTATACTGAATGATCGTCTGGTGCGTGGGTTGGATTACTACACGCGAACTGCGTTCGAATTCACGCATGGAGCCTTGGGAGCCCAGAACGCCATTCTCGGCGGCGGTCGCTATGACGGCTTGTCGGAAGCTTTGGGTGGTCCCGCGGCTCCCGGCATCGGCTTTGCCATTGGGGAGGATCGTCTCGTGATGTCGCTGGCCGAGACCGCGCCCGATTTGGCGCTAAAGCCGGATGTTTATATCGCGCCGGTCGGGGAGCGCCTGAATGCCGAAGCGGCACGGATCGCGCGGGAGTTGCGGCGCGAGGATTTGGTCGTCGAACTGGGAGATGGAAACTTTCGTCTGACGAAGTCTTTTGACGCAGCCGCAAAACTCGGGGCGCGCTATGTATTGTTTGTCGGCGAAAACGAAGTGAAGTCGGGAATGTTCGCATTGAAGAATCAGCAGACGGGCGAACAGGTTTCCGTGCCGCGGGCGGAACTGGCAGCCTGGCTGCGATCATCGAAGTAAACGACTCTAAATCAAAAATCAAAAGCAACCACAAAGGACACGAAGGACCCACGAAGGTTTAACTTGACATCTTCGTGCAACCTTGGTGGCCATTGTGGTCCAAAACTTTTTGTTTTTCTCGGTGTCTCCGTGTCTCTGTGGTGAATCAATCTACTCGCCGCTGAGGGCTGGAATCGCCTGCTTTACCCGAATCGCCGGTGGGTTGACCTCGCGCAACATATAAGCAGAACATCGGAATAATCTGCCGCTCCATTTTGTCGTACAGCGTCGCTACTTCGGAGGCGGGATCCTCCACCATCTCCGTATTGCCGATCGCCCACCCGGTGATACCTTCGATCCAGCCTTCGGCCCACCATCCATCGATCACACTGAAACTGGGCACGCCATTGAGCGCCGCCTTCATCCCGCTTGTTCCAGAAGCCTCTTGCGGGCGCATGGGCGTGTTCAGCCAGATATCCACCCCGCTGGTGATGAGGCGTCCCCAATTCATATCGTAGTTTTCGACGTACACGGTGCGAATCACGTCTGACAGCGAACCCGCGCCGTCGAACACCTGGCGAATGATCTTCTTCCCGCCTTCATCGCGCGGATGCGCCTTGCCGGCATACACCAGCTGGATTGGACCCACATCGCGCGCGATTCGCTTCAAGCGATCCCGATCTTGAAACAGCAGGTCCGCACGCTTGTAGGTACTGGCGCGACGGGCGAATCCGATGGTGAACATTTTCGGGTCCAGCCCCACGCCTGTGCGGTGTTGGATTTCTGTGAATAGTGCTTGTTTCGCTTTGGCGTGAGCTTCGCGAATGTCCTCCAGCGGGATGCTGATCGCGTAACGGAGGTAGTTGTTGTCCGTCCGCCAGCCTGCAATGTAATTGTCGAATAGTTCGCAGAATGCCGGGGACGTCCAAGTCAAAGCATGAACCCCGTTCGTGATGGCGCTGATGTCGTAATTCGGGAACATGCCGCGCGACACTTCGCCATGACGCATTGCGACTCCGTTAACGTATCCCGAGAAGCGCAGGGCAAGATAGGTCATATTCAGGGAGCCATCATGCAGAGCCTGCGTCTCCTCTAGCAGGCTGAAACGCTCTTCGCCCAGCAACTGTCGCACCAGCGGATCCCGAAACTGATCATGTCCAGCGGGAACCGGAGTGTGGGTCGTGAAGATGCACATGCGGCGGATGCCGTCGATATCGAGCTGCTTCACGCGTCCCGCAAAGCTCTGATCCAGCCGTCGTTCCAGCAGTCCCAGCGCCAGCAGGGCGGAATGCCCCTCGTTCATGTGATAGGCCTGGATCCGGTCGTGACCGAGCTTTTGCAACAGCTTCAGCCCACCTAATCCCAGGATAATTTCCTGGGCCAACCGATAGCGCTCGTCTCCACCGTACAAGCTGTCGGTGAGGTGCCGGTCCCACTCGGAATTTTCCGGAAGATTCGTATCCAGCAGGTAAACGCAAACCACATCTCCGTCCACGCCCTGCACGTCATACTGCCAGGCGCGAATCCAAACCTGGCGCTGCTCGAGCTCCACATCGACCCGGCCTTCGACCTCTTTCAAAAGCCGTTGCGGCTCCCAATGTTGCGGCTGTTCGCTCTGTCCGCCCGAGGGATCCAGATGTTGGCGGAAATATCCTTTGTGGTACACCAGCGTCACCGCAACCAGAGGCGCGCCCAGGTCCGCTGCGGATCGGAGCGTATCGCCCGCCAGCATGCCCAGGCCGCCGCTATAGGTCGGCATGTTGGCGTCGAGAGCGATCTCCATCGAAAAATAAGCGATGTTCGGGGGTTTAGACCGTGGCTTCATAAGGAAAAATCAAATACGTCAGCAGCATCGCGCTTCTGCGAGTCCGCACATTTCTTTGAAAATCGTTTATCTGACGGGCGCATCCGGGAGAGATCAACGGGTCCCCGGGTGCATCTGTTCGGCGAGCTTGGCGGAAGCGACTGCGCGTCGAAACGAACATTATAGACGAGCTGGGGTCGGAGAACTGACATGAGTTCCTCGCACCAGTCGAGCGCGTTCCTTTTCAGTCGATTAGGATGGCTCGGTGAAAGTTGCGGATCCATCGCGGCGAATTGGATTGGCCAGGGCTCTCTCCAAGCTGGGATATTGCTCGCGCTCGCGTGGCTTCGATTTGATTCGCAACGGGCGAGTTCGCCTGAACGGAAACATCGCACGAAATCCGGAGTCGCCAGTCCACTTTGGCAAGGATCGCATTCAGGTGGACGGAGTCCTCATCCAGGCCGGTCCACCCATTTACCTGATGATGAACAAGCCGCGTGGAATCGTGACCACCGCCTCCGATGAGCATGGGCGGGACACGGTGTATGCCTATTTGGCAAAAGACTTGCCCTGGGTCGGACCTGTGGGCCGTCTCGACAAGGCCAGCGAAGGCCTGCTGCTGTTGACCAATGACTCGGAGTGGGCTGCCAGGATCACCGCGCCGGAAACGCACCTCGACAAGATCTATCACGTACAGATCGCAGCCTCGGCAGACGAGGAGTTGCTCAATTCCATGGTCAATGGTGTCCGAACGAAAACCGGAGAGATGCTCCGCGTGAAGACGGCATGCACAGTGCGTAAGGCCCAAAAGAACATGTGGGTGGAAGCGGTGTTGGATGAAGGCAAAAACCGGCAGATCCGAAGGATTTTTGAAGCTCTTGAAGTGGAAGTGCTCCGGCTGGTGCGCGTCGCGGTCGGGCCCCTGCAGTTGGGAGACTTGGCAAAAGGAAAGGCGCGAACATTGAGCCCGACGGAAAAGCTTGCGCTCGATCGCGCAATGGACCGCAAGGAAACGTGAAACAAGGGCGCCGCACCCTGGCGCTCATGATCGTGGTAGCCGATGCGGGTCTGCGTACGCTAGGCCTGGGCGGTATTCGCAACTTTCGACCGTGCTGCAGTTGGGGGTGGCACTGACGGCGGGGCCGATGCGTCCCCCGAGCGAGCTGCCAGCAGTTCCGGAAGCATCCCGCCGTTTT
>QIAI01000156.1:6943-7926 GCA_003224995.1 Acidobacteriota bacterium | reverse complement strand
AGGACCTTTTCTGGCGGGCTGGATCCATGCACATATGCGCGTGGAAAATGTCTTTCGGCTGGCTGCTTTGAGCGTCCTGCTGATGTTTTTTGGCGTGCTGCTTTTTTTTCGGGAACCGAAGCGAGCGTCGGAGGAGCAAACTCCTTCCCTGGGCCAGGTGGCGCACAATTTCCTGACCGTGCTGGGCAATGTGCGGTTCGTGCTTTTCCTGGTGATTTTCTCGGGCTACTGGATTGTCTTCTGGCAGCAGTACCTCATTCTGCCGATTTACGTGCACGACTACATCAGCCCAACCGCCAACACCGAGATGATTCTGATCGCCGACCCCATCGTCGTGATCACCCTCACGGTGGCGGTGAATGCGTTGACGCGGCGTATCTCTTCTTTCCGAGCGATCATCCTGGGAGCGCTCATCACAGCCTTAGGATGGGTGATGGTCGGAGCTTTCCCTCACGTGTGGGCGGCGGTGGTGGCCTTGATGATTGTGGCGTTGGGCGAGATCATCCAATCGCCGCGCTACTACGAATACATTTCGCGGCTGGCTCCGCCGGGACAGCAAGGCACGTACATGGGATTCGCTTTTCTACCGATCGGGATTGGGTCGCTCATCGGCGGCCGGTTTGGAGGCTGGCTGCTGCACCATTTTGGCGAAGTGCAGCACCGGCCTGAACTGATTTGGTGGTGGGTAACCGGGGTCGGAGTGGCGACGGCACTGTTGCTCTGGGTCTACGACAAGACGGTGCGCGTTTCGCCGGCGAGTGAGCGAAAATCTTAAAACGCAGAACTCACGGAGATCAGGCGCGGAGTACACAGAGAAAAGCTGACGTTCAGGGGGAAACGTCACTGCATTTGGATTGGGTTCGGGTGTATCCTCTGGCGCGCCGGAGGGCCGCTCGTGTCAAAGCGAAGAATCACTCCAAGCTACATTGCGGCGCACATCCGCCGTGTGCTCAACGATGGCGGCTCCGCGCCACATGCGGCGG
>QIAI01000156.1:0-6860 GCA_003224995.1 Acidobacteriota bacterium | reverse complement strand
GGAGTTCCTGGTGCAGGTGGCGGATCAGTTGTTTCGCGGCCGCGTGCTGGAGGAAAAAGTTTTCGCAGTCTTCCTGTTGGAGAAACTGGTAGACCAGCTTGGCGATAACGAATTCCGTATGTTTGAGAGCTGGATCGATCGCCTGACTAGTTGGGCAGATCATGATGGGCTGGTGCATTACCTCATCGCTCCTATGATCGTGACCCAGCCGGCGCGGGCGTCAATGGTGTTTACCTGGGCTCGTTCCGAGAATCAGTGGCATCGTCGAGCGGCTTGCGTTGCGCTCATCCAGGCGACTCGGCGCAAAATGCTGCTACCTAAGATCAAGCGCCTCGCGAGCCTGCTTTTATGCGATGAGAATGATATGGTCCAAAAGGGACTGGGCTGGTTGTTGCGCGAGACCGTCAAGCACAATGCAGCCGGAACATTGCCGTACCTGCGTCAGATTCGCGGACGTGCTCCGCGGCTGGTCCTGCGCACCGCCTGCGAAACGCTTTCGCCCTCCGCCCGTAAACGGATCCTGGCAGAATGAGCAAGCTGAGCTTGTTTGGCTTGATCGCGGTCACCGCGATGCTGGTCGCGTACGCGCTGGAAAAGCGCAGCCTGTGGTACATCCTGGCATTCGCGGTTGCCTGCGCACTGGGTTCGGCCTATGGATTTCTGCAGGGAACAACTTGCCCCGGTCGTAAAGAAAGTGCCCCTGGTGCGGTTCGCGCAAAAACGCGGGCTTGTTTACAATAGAGGATTGAAATGAATCTTCCGGCCATTCAAGCTGCCTTGCGCGAGCGCAACCTCGACGCTTGGCTGTTTTATGATCACCATCATCGTGATCCCATTGCCTACCGGGTGCTGGGCCTGCCGGCTTCGCTGATGGTGACGCGGCGCTGGTTTTACCTGATTCCCGCTCACGGCGAACCTTCCAAGCTGGTTCATAAAATCGAGGCGGGGCATCTGGATTCCCTGCCCGGCTCGAAGCGCGTGTACTCCGGGTGTCAGGAGCTTTTCGAGCAGATCAAAGTATTCCTGGCGGACTCCAAGACCATTGCCATGCAGTACTCGCCGAACAATCTGGTGTTCACGGTATCGCTGGTGGATGCTGGAACCATGGAACTGATCCGAGGCTTGGGCAAAAACGTAGTCAGCGCGGCCGACCTAATCGCGCAGTTTGAAGCTACATGGACGGACGAACAGATTAAAACGCATTTTGCGGCGCGCGACGCGGTCGACGAAATCACGACGGCAGCATTTGCAGAGATCGGCCGACGGGTGCGCAATGGCGGTACCAACGAGCATGCGATGCAGCAATGGCTGCTGGAAGCCTTCCAGCGCGAGAACCTGGTCACCGACGATCCTCCGGTCGTGGCGGTGAATGCGAATAGCGGGAATCCCCATTACGAGCCGCACGCCGAAGGTTCCGCTGCGATTCGCGAAGGAGACTTCGTCCTGCTCGACATCTGGGGGAAAAAGAATACGCCGGGCGCGGTTTACTATGACATCACCTGGACCGGATACGTGGGCAAGGCACCGCCGGAAAAACAGCGGGAGGTGTTCGAAGTGGTGCGCGATGCGCGCGATGCCGGAGTAAAGACGGTGCTGGACGCGATTGCCGCCCGCCAGCGAATTGCCGGCTGGCAAGTGGATCGCGCCAGCCGTGATCACATCAGCAAGGCGGGGTACGGCGATTATTTCATCCATCGCACCGGACATTCCATTGGCACCGACGTTCATTCGAATGGCGCCAATATGGACGATCTGGAAATTCATGATGAGCGCCAGATTCTGCCGAATTCCTGCTTTTCGATTGAGCCGGGCATCTATCTGCCCGAATTCGGCGTACGTAGCGAGGTCAATGTGCTGGTCCGTCCTGAACGCGCCGAAGTGACCGGAAAAATTCAACGAGAGATCGTGATCATCTGAATGGCAAATTCCACCACTGCAAAAGCCAAGCCCTCGGAACCGCTGATCGAGACGGCTCCTATCACGCCCATGTCGGTGATTGCTCCAGCCGTAGGCTGGCTGATCCCGGGTGCGGGCCACCTGATCCAGAAACGCTGGGGTCGCGGGCTGCTGCTGATGGGTTCCATCGTGGCGATGTTTCTGCTCGGCCTGGCCATGGAAGGCCGCATTTACAAGCCGAATGGTGGTGACATTCTGGATATGCTGGGCTTTGTGGGAAATGTGGGCGGGGGAGGACTCTACATCCTGACGCGCGCCCTGGACTGGGGCCACGGAGCGATCGCGCACGCGACAGCCGATTACGGGACCAAGTTCCTCATTGTTGCCGGATTATTGAACTTCATCGCGGTCGCTGATGCCTACCACATCGCCATTGGAAAGAAGGCATGACGATTCAACTCTCCCATTTCAGCAGCGCCATCCTTTTCGCGGTATTTGCCTCGGTGGTGTTCGGCATCACGCAGCGCAACGATACGCGCGAGATGGTCCGCTACGGGCTGTACTGCTTTGCCATGTTTGCCGGCGGCGTCATTGTGGCCGGCTGGGTGATGTGGCTCATTCGTCGGTAGTCTTCGGACGTCAGCAAGTGCTTCGGAAAACCGTGGTGAAAATTCCCGGAGGGCTGCAGGTGGTCTCATCTGCCACGAGGCCCTTCGACTACGCTCGGCTGGCGCCTCGCTTCGCTCAGGGTTGACATTCGATTAAACTGACATCTTTTCAGCGTGACATTCTTGCGCGTGACATCCTTTCGCGTGCATGCTCTCTAACGTGACGTGCTTCCCTCAAGATGTCCTCTGATTGACATACTTTGGTGCCGTTCTTATGGCTGACATTCTTTTCGGATGGAACTATTGCGGGGGCATAGGTGATTAGGTTCGACGGCTGCCGACTATTTCTCTTCCCACACGAACGCATCAAATACGCGTTCGGCGTCAAATCCCAGGCGTTTGTAGAGATCTACGGCGCGATCGTTGGCTTCGGTCACCGTCAGGGATAGCAGACTAAATTTGCGTTTGCGCAAGGCGTTGGCGGTACCCGCCAGCAGGGCTTCTCCCAGCCCGCGGGAGCGGTATTCCGGCAGCACACATACCTGGGTGACGTGGCCGACGTCGGCCCGCACGCGCGAGCACAGGATCAGGCCAGCCACATGTCGGCTCGCTTTGTGGGTGACGAGGAAGGAACCCTCCGCATCGAATAGGCCGCAACCGGGGAAGCGCACGATATTGTTTAGAAAGCGCAACGAACCGCTGAGCGTGCGGTACTGGTCGTTGATGTCGGCATCCACATGACCGCGATAAGCCGCGGTAATCACGGCTGCGGCCGACTGGTAGTCGCTATCCAGCCAACCCCGGATCTCGAAATCAGGAAAGACGGAAGGCGCGGGCCGCGGCTGCCGAGACAGGGGCATGGTCATGAACAGCCGGGGATGGCGCCGAAAACCCTGGTCCAAAAACGGCCGCGCCAGCACACCCGCCTCGTGCACCAACAATTGCGCTTCCACCCGATGAATGCCCGGAGACTGCTGCAGGGTCTCGATTACGTGGGTGAGCAGGCGTGCTTCCACCTCTCGCGCTTCCGGCAGGCGAGTCCCATTGGTCACGAAAAGATCGCCAATCACGCCCTTGCTGCCTTCGTACACAAAAAATGCATAGCCGAAGATGCGGCCGCGATCAATGGCGGCGTACCCGGGCAGGATCTTGGCATCGACGTAACGCAGGATCATGTCCGATGAACTGGTGTAGTCCCAGGAGAGCAGGTGCGACCAGACCTGGGTTTCATCATCCAGCAGGGGCCGCAAATCAACGGAAGAGAAGTGCCTGAGGTCGAGAATCTCCACGGGGCTCCAGCGGCGCGCCTCGGCCAGACCGCGCGACATGAGGGGCGTGAACCAAGAAGTCTAGTGCTTCGGGGAGTTGGAGGCAAACTGGGAGAGAAGAGATCGTTGACGAGAGAGGTTCAAGAGATTGAGTTATGGGGTAATTTTGGATCGGGTAATTTCAAGGGCTTCGTCCCGTGCAGAGTTCAGCGTAGAAGAGAATGGAATAGCAAATTTTTCCGGCCTTTGGGCTCGTCATTTTCCTATCCAGTAGAAATCGAGATTTTGCGCGGCAAAATCTCCCAGGAAGGAAACTCTCCGGTGCCCCACGAATTTAGCGACGACATCGCGGGCACCCGCGGGGGTGACCAGCAAGTGTTCGCCCTGGGGAACTCCGCTCATTTCGTAGCGACTGATCGTCTGATTGCGGTAAAAGGCCAAACCAAACTCCATTTCCCTGGGGACTCCGAGTACGGCGAGAGGCAAAGGCTTCATTTCCATGCTCGATAACCGGCGCGCAACCGGCCGTGCCGAAAGCGTCTGATCGATCACGGGCGATCCGATCCTAATCAAAGAGGCCACCGCCAGAACGACCGGAACCAGAGTGACGAAATAGAGCAGCCTGAGCCGCAGTCTTCCCGCCAGCGTGATAACGATTCCACATTGAAGGCGGGAACCAGGATGGCCGATGCAACCAGCGCGTGCAAGGTGTTCAGCCCGATCGAGGGAGGGTCGTCGACGTGTCGCCGCACGTACTCAGTAACCAGTAAGGGTCCGGCAGGGATGGCGGGCAAAATGTAACCCGGCAGCTTCGAATGAGAGAGCGAAAAAAAGAAAATGGGTACGACCAACCAGAGCAGAAGAAAGAAATTCAAGGCATCTTGCGATTGAAACAGGGTTGCGCGTTCGGCCCACCACCCGCGCATGGTTTCAAAAAGCGCAGCCGCAACAAATACGATCCAGGGCACGAGCGCCAGGGCCGCCACCGGCAGGTAAAACCAGAAAGGCTGCTCATGATGGTAGAGGTTACTGCCGAAGCGGGCAAAGTTGTGCTCGAGAATGAATACTCGGAAAAACTCCGGCTGCCGTGCCTGGATTGCGATATACCAGGGAAGCGCCAGCAGAAGAAAAAGTCCGAGGCCCGGGAGCCAGAGGGTTCGCAGTAGAATGCGAACATCCCTGGCGGCGATTGCAAACAATACGATCACAACACCCGCGAGCGCAGGAGCTATGGGTCCCTTTGCGAGCGCGGCCAGCGCTACAAAAACGTAGAAAGCAGAGAGATATAGTTTTCTCGAAGTCTCCCACCACGCGTACCACGATAACAAGGCGAGGGAGAACATCGCCGCCAACGGCATGTCCGTGGAGGCAGAATGCGCGAATCCCAAGATGCCCGCGACCGATGCGGTGATGAGGGCGCCATCCACCACAAATCCCGGGCGCAATTTCCGCAAGAACAAGTACACAGCCAGCACGATCAAGGAAGCATCGACCGCCGAAGGCATGCGCGCAACCCAGTCCGACACGCCAAAAATGCGGTAGGCGACTATGGCTTGCCAGTAGTAAAGCGGAGGTTTCTCAAGCCAGGGCTTGCCTGCGAGAGTGGGGGTAATCCAATCGTGACGCTCCAGCATTTCGCGGGCGACCTGCGCATAACGGGGTTCATCGGCTCCGAGGAGGCCGAATTGTCCGAGGCCATAGAAAAATAAAAACAGGCAGAACCCAACCAGCAGCAGAGCTTCGCGGATGCGCTGCCGCACAGGAAACTCAGCGGCATCCGATCCATTCAAGCTGAACTCAGGTGGGGCACCCTGCTGTATTGCACTCACGCCTGGGCCCTCTCTGGCAACGAGGGGTAGAGGCCGATCGGCGTCGAGGTCACTTCAAGAATGCGGAATGCATTCGGAAAGGATTGAGAAACGATGGAAGCGAAAATCGCGCATACGATTGCGCTCAGAGTGTGGTGTGCGGCCTGGCGCGGATTCATCGAAGAAGCCGTCGGCTGTCCGCCATATGAATCCACGGCCCGCGCTGTAGAAGCGGATTGCCGCCAGTACAGAAAGTTCATAGGGGCTTATTCTAACGGGAATCCGGGACGAACTTTCTCCAGCATGCGCGCGACCGCAAACGCGAGTGGGCCGTCCATCGAACAACCACTCGCGCACTGGTGCCCACCACCGCCAAAGCCCTCGGCGATTTCCGCCACGTTGAGTTTTCCCTTGCTGCGCAGGCTGACCCGGTAACGACCGTCGGACATCTCGCGGAAGAATACCGCGACTTCGACATCGCCAATCGAAAGCGCGTAGTTGACGAGGCCCTCGCAATCTTCTTCCTTCGCCTGGCTGCGCTCCATTTGTTCCCGGGTTATCCAGATCCAAGCCAGAGGTCCTTCACGATGAAGGTTGGAGAGCGCGGCTCCGAGCAGCCGCATCTTGGCCGTGGAATGCGCAAAATAGATGTTGCGCGCGCATTGTGCCGGATCGGCGCCCGCCAGCACGAGTTCGCGGGCCAGCGCGAAGGTGTTTTCGTTGGTCCCGCGAAACATGAAAGAACCAGTGTCGGTCATCAACGCGGTGTAAAGGCAGGTAGCGATTTCCGGGGAAATGGCAATGCCCGCCTCGCGCGCCAGACGATAGACAAGTTCGGCGGTCGCGGTCGCGCTCGGATCAATCCAGTTCACGTGCGCGAAGGGACGTCCACTCAAATGATGATCAATACTGATCAGGAAACGATTTTCCAGCCCTTCGAGCCGGGTGCGCTGGATGCTGTCACACTCCAGAATGATGGCAGCTTCGTAAAGTCCATTCACGCGATCGGCCTGCAGGACGCGATCGGCAAAGGGCAGGAGCTGGTAAATGCGAGGTACGGGGTCGTGCAGGACGACATCGGCGTGCTTACCCAGGCGGCGAAGAAGCTCCGCGCAGGCCAGTGCGGAACCAATGGCATCGCCGTCCGGACGCGCGTGGGAGGTCAGCACAAAGCGATCCCGACGCTGTATGTGTTCGAGGACTTCCCTCAACATGGCCCTATGCTCGACGCGCCGATGGTTTCTTCTTCCTCGACCGGCTTAGTAATTCTTCGATCCGTG
>QIAI01000155.1 GCA_003224995.1 Acidobacteriota bacterium | reverse complement strand
CTCGAACGCCAGGATATTGTCCTGCTCATGAACAAGCAGGGCGAGCAGCAGCTCAGCGCCGGACATTGGGTGGTGGGTGCCGAGGCGATAGCGGCCGGACCAAATAAACAATCGACTGGAGGCCTGGAGAGCCAAAACTGGAAGACACCCGTGCTCGTCTACACCTCTACGAGCGGGGAATACGTTGGGGCGAACCTGGCGGGCTCCAATATCAGCATGGATGACGCCACCATGCGCGATGTGTATGGGCCCAACGCTACGCTGCAGAACATCCTGGATGGACACGTTCCGCCTCCGGGCTCGGCGCATCCGTTCTTGACGGCCCTGAATCAGGCAAGTGGAAAGTGAGGGCGTCCCAGGCTGCATATATCGAGGTCGCGCAGCATTCTTTGGCGTCCATTCTATGGACTTCATGGGTCCAAAAAGCGCTCGGACCCAATCCTTCTGATCGAGAACGAGGATCGTTCAATCCCTGCCAGCGCTCGGTCGGAGGGTTGGCGTCTGTGTCGTCCAGTAGGTGATTGGGATTATGGCCAGGCACAGCGGCTGAGAGTCCAGCGGGATGCAGACTAGCATCCCGTGATTTATTTGGGCTCGCCTACCTTGTCCTCGAGCTTGAGGTGGAAGACTTTTGGCACGGCTTCCAGGATACCCTTTTCGGAATCGGGCTTGGCCATCTCAGCCTTCAGGTAGCGGCGCTGCTCGGCAGTGAGCTGGTGCACGACCTGCGTGGCGGCCTGCAAGCGGAACTGAGCGGAGTCGTAAATCGCGGCGGTGATGCCATCGACGCAACGCTTCTCGAGCACCGGATCAATGGTGTCGGCCAGCACGACCTCGTCGAACTTCTTGGCATTAGACTGGAGCCGCTTGGCGACCATCGCACCGTTCTCCCTGGCCTCGGCGATGATCTCAACGATACCGGCCTTCTGGTCAGCCGAAAGCTCGGTTGCGCTGGAGGGTGTGGGGGAATCAGCCTTCATGGCACTCGCTTCCTGCGCGTGAGACATTTCGTCGCGCTTTGTGCCATGACCGACCTCCACCTTATCGGCGATCTCGATAGTCATCAAGTCTTCGCGCGAACCCGAGGCGGTGCCGAGCAAGGTGACCTTGGCGGTCCCCGCAGCGGACGGGCTCACGGGCTGCGATTGCGCGAAGGCGACGGTCGCAAACGCGAGAAATAAGATTGCGGCGATGATGCGTGGACGCATGAACACTCCTCTGAGGCGGGTAAGTCTAGCAAGTTCAGTCGGCAATCGAAAGTCGGCAGGCAATGCGGGATGACCTCTGCGGGTTCGCGAGATGAGCGCCTTTGCCTGCTGGAGGAACTTGCCAACAAGATTCCACAAAGTATCGCAAGAAAGACAGGCAGCTAAACAATGGAGGCACTAAACGGATTTACTCAGCAAGAAGCTCAACCATCCATGTAAGTAATCTGCGCGTTTTGCGGACGAAAGACGAGAAGCAAAAAGACGCTCCCAGGGGGAGCGTCTTTTACTTGTAAGCTTCGCCTATTTGCAGCCGGGTAGTTTGAAGCTGCCGATCCGTGTTTGCCACGGAGCGGTATTCACTAAGAGGATTCCATCGATCTGGTAATACTCGTCGGTGTACCAGAACGTGCAGTCGTCGGGGTCGAGATTCAAAGAAGTGTAATCACCCCAGCGGTTGTTGATGGTTTTTTGCACGCCGGTCCCATCGATGAGGGTGGCTTCGCCAAGCGTCATCTGCCCGGCAGCATCTCCCGCAAGCCTGCCGGTGTAGCGAATGCCTGGTTTCACGTTCACTGCATTCGAGACGCTATAACCGGCAGCAATGTTCCCGGCCTTATCCATCGCGACGCTACCCATCCAGCGGTTCACACCATCGTTGGGTGAGTACGTCCCTTGCTGGTAGAGAGAATAGGACCCATTCTTCCGGCGGATCTCGTACCAGCGGACTCCCGCGATCTCATTGCCCAGCCCGCTTCCCCGTGCAACTACGGATTGGTTTGTGACCATGGTCTGGTAGTTGCCGAAGTTGCGGAACGCCAGGCGGTAGGTTGGGCGCTGTCGCCTTGACAAGCTATCCAGCCAGCGATCGCTGGCGACGCCAGGCTGTGGAATGCAAGAGCGGTTGCTGCTTGCCGGATTGCACGTCATCACCGAGTTGAAGCTTGCGACCGGCAGTTGCGCCGCCAAAATGAACGAGGCGTCCACCGACTTCGGCTTCCAACGCACGTCGAGCTCGAAAACGTTCAGCCCGTCGAATGGCGCGCCATATCCGAAATTGTCATCCATGGTGCCGACGAACGGGGCAGCGTGGTTCGCATTGTTGCCGTTGTTGTCAGGAACGCGACCATCGATGTCAGCCGGCAGCAGTCCGTCCCCCATGAGGTAAATGGGGATGATGTCTGAGTCGAGGAAGAACTTGACCGACCTCGCATTTGGATCGCCTACCAGCATCTTCGACTTTTCCAGCGCGTAGACGCTGATACCGTACTGCACCGTCGGCCCAAAATCGCGCGAGGACAGAAGATAGGAATCGTTCCATACGCCGTATTTCGGATAGTCGGGGAAGAAAAACAGATCGCCAGGTTGCGTCGTTACAAACGCATAACGGAAGTACGCGCCCGTCGGGTCACCAGTTTGTGAGATCGCTACGCAATTGTAAAAAGGCTTTGTCGGATCGGATAATCCGCTGATGGTGAACTGCGAGAGGATCCAGCGGTCTGCCTGTCGGTCGTACAGGACGACGGGATCACCCGAAGTGTCGTCGCAGTCCGGCACCGCGAAGTTGGCCCACAGCGCACCGATAGCCGTCGGTCCGGCCAACTTATTTCCGGACTTGTCATAGACCGCGAATATTAGGTTTGCCATCTCCACGATGTGGTTGGGTCCCACGGCTGCGTTTGGATCAGGCGGGTTCACACGCCCGCCGTAAATAATGAAATTGTCCTGATTGCTAACGCCTTCAAAAGTGAGACTAGGTCCAGAAATCGCCGCCGTCCCGGCTACGGCAGTCGCCGCATTTAATTGCAGCGCACCGTCGCCTGCGAAGGGCCTCCCCGCTGAGCCGCCCAGTTCAGTCTCAGGACGGACCTCCTTCATGATCCCCCAACCTTCAGTACCTGCTGCGGGATTAGTAAGAGCCGGTACACTGCGCACTGGCGTCGAAACATCGAACGCTACCGCGCTGGTGATTTTCGGTGCTGGGGCTTTAAAAGACTGCTTCGCCGAAGCCACGCTAGTAAAGCCAAATAGCGTCAGCATAAGAGTGACGGACAGGAATCTCATCTGTACTCCTCCAAAAACGAGATAGCAAAACTTGATCGATGCGTGAGAAGGGGCCTATTAGGGAACCGCGTGCAAAAGACGGCTAGTTCAATGAAGTGGTAAAAGACAGTCGAGCTAACCGTGGCAGTCTGTCGCTTGATTCTCTACTGCCGCAGGGAAGCTCTGAGGGTATGTTTCCGGAGCCCAGCCTTTATACTGCCGTCAATAGTAGGTGTCAACCGCTTTGTCTACTGGCGCACAAAGGAGATTGACCCTCAACGACGCTCGACAGCAACTCTCGCGCGGCACGACCTTTTCAGATCGAGCGCGAGCAAAGCCGCGCGCTGCTGAGCTAATGTGGTGTCCCAGAAATAAATAGCATAAGGAACCCTGAGTAAAGAGGACCGGTTCGCACTTTCGGCCTCATCGACCTGTTCGCGTTGGTGCTGCTTGCGGTGGTTTCAGTCTTTACTCCCCTACGATTGCTCAAGCTACTTCGTAGTTGACGATCAATCGCGATTGCGCTCATTCACCGCGATCGAATGGCGCGTAATGCGCCGCTGCCCTTTTCAATGACGTGAGTAGCCGCATCGTCAAGAAGAGACCCACAACGGGAGCGATGCCTATCAC
>QIAI01000154.1:6795-16497 GCA_003224995.1 Acidobacteriota bacterium | reverse complement strand
CTTAGTGGAGCGACTCTGCACCTTGTAGCCCTGCTCATAGCCCGCGATAAACGAAGCGCGATCCTGATCGGTGCTCCAGCGGCCCGAAGAGAAATGCGGCTTGCGTCCACTCTGGACATCCATCTTCGCCTGGTAAGCGCCGTCGCGATAAGCTGCGTCTGCCTGCCTGACGTTGAGTGCTCCCCCCAAACCATGACTGGAAATGGCTACCAGCCCCAAACCCACACACAGAATCGCAGTAGCAACCAGCAATTGTTTCTTCATGACTAGCTCCTGTTCACGAGCGGTTTCCGCAGGCGAAACCTCTCATCAAGGGTCCGGAACTCTTGTCCTCGAATCCCTTCGACGCCACCTTGGACCTCTCACTCACAACTGGGCAAAGCGTTCACCGCGAGCGGCCGCGATTGTGAGTGATCTTGTCTCTTGCGAGACACACCTCTCCCAGATCGCGTAAAGCAATCCTTGCCCGTCCCCGCCAACTATCGGGGGATGGTCCGACGAACACTCAGCCGTTCACACGGGTGAGTTGATCGCCGATGTAAGCGAGCTTTATTTTTCCCGGAGCAGTGGCGACGCGCCTCGACATGGGGCTGATCGCCGAACCTATTAGGAGCACGACTTCCAGGGGCCTGGTTTTTCAATGTGCTTCTACACGGAAATTGGGGGTTTTCCGGATTAGGGTCGTTCCACTCAGGGTCTTTTCAAGAACTGCCGATGTATGGCGGGGGGAGATTCTTGATGTCGTTAACTTAGCTCAACTCGATCCAAATTGAGCCATCAAAATGGACGGTACGCTGTAAAAGTTCTTTTACAAGGTAGGTTGCTCTGGAGCAAAGACGCGCCCTTGTTGTGACGCGCCGGATCTCCCAGAACCCCCGCCCCAAGCCTCTTTGCGGCAATCGCCTTCCTCCTGGAATCACCATGTGTTCCGGAAACGTTCCTACGCTCCCCCGTTTGGAACACCCCTTAGTCCAGAACGCATTGCATGATCACAGAGTAAAAGCGGCGCCTTGGCGGGTTGTCATCCGCATGTCAAATCCTTGTGAATGTCCACAAACATCTGCCAGGCGCGGCAGAGACTCAGAACAGAACTTTTCAGAGTTGGTGCATTTCATCTGCGTACGAGACTGCAAAAATGTGCATGTGGCTCGGGACGTCCCCGGGCGAAGTGAGCGGTACAATTAAATGACAGGATCTCGGAAAGATATCGGCTGAAGGCTCATGACGCTTGCCCAATTCGTTGCCAAAAATGCGTTTCGCAACCGGCGCCGTAGCGTTCTCACAATATTGAGCATCACCTTCTCCCTTCTACTACTCACAGTCATGATGTCGATCTGGCGAGGTTTTTACATCGACCAGGGCGCGCCGGACTCGGCGTTGCGCATCATGACGCGGCACCGCGTTTCACTTGCGTTTTTCCTGCCTGCTTATTACCGGAACAAAATCCGCGTGCTGCCAGGCGTGACGCACGTCGTGGCGATGACCCGGTTCGGCGGCAAGTACAAAGACGATCGCCCGGAAAATTTCTTCGCGCAATTCGCCACCGATCCCAGCGAGTACATGGAGGTGGCAGCTGACAAGATTGTGCCGGCCGAACAGGTGAAGGCATGGCAGCAGGACCGCACAGGCTGCCTGGTGGACCAGGCTCTTGCGTCCAAGCACCACTGGAAGATCGGCGATCGAGTGGTGCTCCTGGGAAATATTTTCCCGACCAATCTGGAACTGACTATCCGCGGCATTTACAGCATGGATCCTCCCAACAATTCGCTTTATTTTCACGCGAAGTACCTGGAGGAATCGATTGGCTGGTTCAAAGACAAAGCAGGCTTTTATTTCATACGGGTGAACTCGCCCAGCGATGTGGCCCGGGTTTCCAGGGAGATAGACGACGTATTTCACAATCTGCCGGAGCCCACGAAAAGTGAAAGCGAAAAAGCTTTTCAACTTGATTTCATTGCCACACTGGGAAATGTGAAGGCATTCATACTGGGCATCTGCGGAGCGGTGGTTTTTGCAATCCTGATTGTCTGTGCCAACACGATGGCCCTGTCGATCCGCGAGCGTACGCGTGAGGCAGCGGTGTTGCGTACCCTCGGATTCACCCGCGCGCGTCTGCTTTCACTATGTCTTGCGGAATCCGTTACGGTGGCAGTTCTCGGCGGCGTGGTCGGAGTCTTCCTGGCCACGGCTTTGTTATATCTGATTGGAAAATCTCCCCTGCCGGGACTGCCCACAGCCATGAAGGTCACAGTCCCAATCACATTGCTATCGCTGGCAGCGGCCGCGTTGGTCGGCTTGCTGAGCGCATTGGTACCCGCCTACAATGCCTCGCGCAGCGATATCGTAGAAGGCCTGCGCCATATCGGCTAACCCTGCACAGCAATCGCTACAGCGCTCAAGCTGAGTGTGAACATTGCTCGGGAGTGATCCGCCATGAATCCTGGTACATCACTCGCAATTACCGGGTCTACTACGCTAATAAGAGCGTGTAAAAAATTCGTCTCCCTTGCAACGGCACGAGTCCTTTTCGAATCTTAATTGCATATCCCGCTCGGTTGCTGCATCCTGTCACGAGTTAAAGGCAGCTTCCATTTTTGGCCCGGACAAGCACGACCCATGTCGGCAAACAGAATCCTCGGTCACAAAACGGTTTGGACGGGCACGCTGGTTGCGCTGATGATTTTTATCATCGGCAACTCGTCGAGAAGTTCGGCGGCCACGTCGATGGACACCTCGACCCTCGAGACCGGGTACCGGCAGATGTACAACCTGGATTTCGATTCGGCGCACGAGACATTCGCCGCATGGGAGCGGGTCCATCCCGAAGACCCACTCGGACCGGTTTCCAATGGGGCCGCGTATCTGTTTGCAGAGTTCGACCGCATGCACGTGCTCGAGTCCGAGCTCTTCATTGACAATGCCAAGTTCGAGAAAAGAGAGAAATTCGCCCCAGATCCGAAACTGCAAGCTGCCTTTGAAGGCGAGCTGAAAAAAAGCGAGCAGATTGCCAATCAGATCCTGGCGCACTCTCCGGAAAATCATGCCGCGATTTTCGCCAAGGTTCTCGTGGGTGGACTGCGCGGTGACTACATGGCGCTGGTCGAAAAACGAAATCTTGCCGCTTTGAGCACAATCAAGAGTGCGCGCGCGTTGGCCGAGAAATTAATCGCCGAAGACCCCTCGTATTACGACGCGTATCTCGCAGTTGGAGTGGAGAATTACCTGCTGAGCGTAAATCCTGCTCCAGTGCGGTGGCTGCTTCGGGGCACTATCTCGCTCCCTACGCGCGCTTGCTGCTGGCGGTTGCTGCGTTACGCGATCATGACCGCAACCAGGCACGCGAATTGTTAAACGGCCTCGCGGAAGAATTTCCCCGCAATCCACTTTACCGCAAGGAACTAGCTCGCATCGAGCGCTAGACTTCCAAGTCAAATCGAATGGTTAAATCTCTTATCCAATGTGCGAGCTCGCCTGCGTCGTAGGCAGCGAGCGTACCGCGTGCTCAGCGAAGACTCTGGCTAGCGGCTGCTGCAAGGACGTAACCATACCGAAGGTGAGGCGCGGATCTTTCTCAGCCGACCGCGGCGCCGTGAAGAGCAGGTCCGTGGCATCAGGATCCTGCAAACGTACCCACAGGTAGGGCCCGCAGCCGGCTACGCGCACCTCGGTCGCCCCAGTTCGTACGACATAGCTGGCGGCGATGCGCGACATTTCAGCCGACCCCGACATGCGGTCGAAGAGCCGCACGTGATGCGATGCGGTGCCCGTTTGTTCCAGAAGTCTGTCCATCAATCGATCACTGACCAGGCAAGGGACTGTGCGGCAATCGAGAACCTGTTCGATGGCGGAGAGCACCGGATAGTTGACCTTCTCGGAGTGCGCAACATACAGAGTGCGGGTAGCCGCGAGCCAACGCACAGGCATGAGGCGAAGGGCCTTCTGCAAAGGCTGGGGCAAGAGGAAAGTGCACTGCCGGTCGGGAAACTCGCGCAACAAAAGTGGAGGACAAGCCCATTGCATGCCCAGAGCGGCCACCACCTGGCGCTCAGTGGCAAAGCCTAAACTCTGGAGCCATTCGCCGATTTTGCCGCGTCCGGCCTGATGCTGCGCCGCCAGCGCACTTTGCAGCTGAATTTCATTCAGGTAACCGTGTGCCAGCATCAGCAACCCAAGCGGCACCCGATGCCTCGAACTGACGGACGGCGGCGCGGCTAAAGCAATACGATCGAAGATGGACACCAGTTGAAGCTCCAGGCATTGCGGCGAACACAACCAGGTATTTTGCATGCGGATGGGCTGCCGCCTATGCCAGATGCGCGCCAGCGGAGTTGAGCGGCAATCGAGCCGCGCACACGAGGGTGGAAAGATGCGGTGGCGCACCAGGTTGGTCCATAACTCACGCAAGGCTGGCAGCATGGGGTTTCCTTTGTGTTCTCAGTGATCCGCGAGCAAGTCGGTCACGCGAAGACCATAATTTCCATCGACCACGACCACCTCGCCCCGCGCGATCACTTTTCCATCCAACAGCAGGTCCACCGGCGCTTGAACTTGCTGATCCAGTTCCACTACGCTGCCGGTGCAGAGGTCGAGAATATCTTTCAAAAGCATGCGACGGCCTCCAAAGCGCATCGTAACCACCAACTCAACGTCCATCAGCATGCCCAATTTCTCCGGGGAGGCATCGCGAGCGGAGACGTCCGCGACTGAGATCGTCTGCAGACCAGCGACCAGCATCTCGTTGGTAGAAATTTCCATGAGCAGGGTGCTCGGGGGGGCTACACGGAGCCAGTATCTTGCGGCCACGGGCCACGCCGGAGTAGCCGCCACTTCAATCTGGAGTTGAATGTCAGCGCCTTGCCGTTGGCGGCTCATGACGCCGGCAGCATTGCGGAATATATCCAGCACGCGGGACTGGTTCTCTGGGGTGAGGGGGTGGCCGTTTTCTTCTTTCTCGCCAGCGATGCGACGCGCGTCCGCACGGCTCATCCTGAATGCGATCTCGCCATTCAGGCCTCCTGACAAACTTGCCGAGACCCAGAAATCATCCGGCGCGGGAGAGGGAGCGGCTGCGGGAGCTTCGGCCAAGACTTCCCATTGCTTGCCAGGGGCGGAGACCAGGCCGGCATCCACCAGGGACTTTGCCCATCCCCGGATGTAATCCGAAACTTCGGAAACAGGGGACCTCGCGGGTGCACTGCTCATGCATGATCCTTTCCTACGACCTTGGGTTTGGGAGACAGTCCGGTCAGGCGAGCCACGCGTTTTTGTCCATGGCGCATCATGAATGCCTGAAAAAGCGGTTGCTCGCCCACCAGCAGGGTTGCCGAGGACTCGACTGAGTGCCGTAGAACCAGAAGTTCACCCGGTCGCATGCGCATCAGTTCACCGGCAAACACCCGCACCGGCATCGGTGCCAGCTCAATGGAAAAAGGGCAATTCAGAATCCGAGCCTTTACCAGTTCTTTGGATTCAGCCGGGCCTTTGGGCTTGCGGTATGCCCAGTCCGCGGACATCTTGCGCAAAAGAGCGGTGGACACGGCCGCCGGCACCGCGAGTTGCAGGTTCCCGCGCGACTCCGGCATCGTGATGCCGAAAGTCAGCGCGAGCATTTTGTCATCCGGCGGCAGGAGACGCAGCGCATTGGCGGTCTGCTGACGGCGATCAAAACGAAACGCAAGTCCCAGGGCCTGCCAGGCAATGCCCAATTCACGACAAATGATTTGAACGACGCTCTCCAGAAGATCGATGAGCGGAAAGGCAACGGATAAGTCGAGTTGCAGAACCGCCGGCTCATCCATGGGGGCCAGATTGCACGAACAGATGTAGGTCACTTCCGGCAGGCGATGCAGGTACTCGCGGTAGGTTACGTGTTCGGCCGAAGTCAGAGATGCCTCAAACACCACGCGCAAAAAGGCCACGTAGACGTCCACCAGGTTCGTGGCACTGTCGAATGAGAGATTCCATACATGCTCAATGATCATGGCGCGGGTCACGCGTCGACCGGCGTTTCTCATCAGGTACTCGAGCAGGGCGAATTCCTTGGAGGTCAGTTCGATGTTGCGACTACCGCGAGTGACCCGTCGCTCCACCCGATCCAATCTGAGGTCTTCGACGGCAAGCACCGACTCCGCGGGCAAACGGTTTCGCCGCAGGAGGACGCGAATACGGGCGGAGAGTTCGGAAAAAGAGAAAGGCTTGATCAGATAGTCGTCCGCCCCTGCATCAAGGCAGAAAACACGGTCTTCTACCCGGCTGCGCGCGGTCAGCACAAGGATGGGCAAATTGGGCTTGCGAGTCCGCACCTGCCTCAGAATGGTTACACCATCTAGGTGCGGAAGGGTGAGATCGAGAATCACAAGATCAAAGTCAACTTCTGTAGCCAGAGCCCGCGCCTGCTCCCCGTCAAAGGAGACGTCCACGGCATAGTGCTCCGCTTCCAGTCCCTTGCGTACGAAACCGGCGAGTGCCGCATCGTCTTCAGCGATGAGAATGCGCATAACCGCCCACGGTCGGCGGACCACAGCCTATGCCTTTCCAGTCTAGGAAGTTGAGGCGTACCCAGATGTGACCACTGAACCAAACCGCCGTGATTGCCGGAGCCCGGGCGGGTGACAAGTGGAACCCCGAAGATTAATCGCGCAGTCTCGAGCGCAGCATGGATAATCGAGAGGCACCCTTCCGTGTCCTAACAAAAGGAAGCTGATTCGTGAATTTTCGGGTTAAGAATGGTATCCGGTCCCTGCTGCTGCCGGGCAGCCTTATCCTGGGCGCTGCGGCGGTGCTTATCCAGAGCGGAACACTGGAAGGGTCCGGGGCTGCCGTGAACTTTTGCTATTACGCGGCCTTCGCAACCGGGCTGCTGTTGGCATGGCGCTTTCATTCCAGTCGGATTTTTTCCGCGCTGATCGTTCTGGTGCTCGGGCAGCACGCTCTGGAATTCTTTTCCTCCGGACGAACTCCAATGACGGGACCAGGACTGACGGCGCTGGAAGCGATTTCCTTTCTCGTGCCCCTGAACCTTCTCCTTCTTGCCCTTACCCGGGAGCGGGGCTTCAGTTTTCAGGCGGCGGTACCAAGATTAGTTATACTTTTCCTGGAGTCCGTGTTCGTTGCTGTACTCTGCCGGCCGCAACCGTCCGCCGGTTCCCGTTTGTTCCATGGCGCTCTCTTGAACCGGCACTGGTTTGCCTGGACACAAATTCCACAGATCTCGCTGGTTGTTCTGGTTGCGGTCGCAGCGGGATTGCTGGTGCGCGCGCTCGGCCATCGGAAGCCGCTCGAAAGCGGGTTCATTTGGGCCTTACTCAGCTTTTTCCTGGCTTTGAATATCGGCGGCGTCGGCGTGGGTGCGCGAGCTTACATTGCCACCGCCGCAATTATCCTGGTGGTCTCGATCATCGAAACTTCCTATGCGATGGCCTACCACGACGAGTTAACCGGCCTTCCCTCGCGACGAGCTTTTAATGAGGCAGCGCTGAAGTTGGAACCGCCTTACACCGTGGCAACCGTTGATGTCGACCATTTCAAGAGTGTGAATGACACCTATGGCCACGACACAGGAGATGACGTGCTATGCCTGGTGGCGTCCAAATTATCTCAAGTCACGGGAGGTGGGCTGGCTTATCGCGTGGGCGGAGAGGAGTTTTCCATCCTGTTTCCAGGAAAGACTTCCCGCGACGTTCTTCCCGATCTGGAAAGCTTACGGGCACAGATTGAACAATCTCCATTTCGGTTGCGCGGAACGGATCGTAGAAACGCCGCTCGTGGCTCTGATCGTCGCAATGCGTCACAAAGCAAGAGCACCCGGAGCAGGAAAAAGCCCCAGCGCCCAACTTCCGGAGAACTCAAGGTGACCGCGAGCATTGGAGTGGGTGAACCTTCCAGCAAGCATCCCACGCTGGAAGAAGTGATCAACCTGGCCGATAAGGCGCTTTACCGGGCGAAACAGGCGGGACGAAACAGACGGGCAGCCTCCTCCGCGGATGTACCCTGCTCGATCTGATAATCGTTGTCGTCGGTGGTAAGAGAAACCACAAACTGAAGTCTCTTCATCGCGCCCCGTATTCAGGATACTACTCCGGCGGTGTGGCAGAACTGCGCAGAAGTGCACGGCTGGTTGAGAAATTGCCACGGGTATACCTGCTTCCAACTTCGTCGTTCGCAACCGAGTTCGCGTCCAGCAAGTGTAACTAGTCCCGGGTCCCGGCGACGCCCGGTGAAGCACCGGGATCGGGTGCAATCGAGTTTGCAGGTTCGGGTTGAGGACTTGCACCGCTTTGCGCGCTCCGATGGCCATGGAATCATCCTGGGCAACAATGGCATCCAGTTGCGAAGTTCGCGAGGTTGAAAGGCGGAGCCATGCGCCCATGGCTTGATGTGCACTCCCTTCCGTCCACTGCGCCCGTAGCATGCGAGCTTGCACATTTGAGGGTTTGCATTGCTGCATACCTTCCGTGCGTTGCTGCGCGGCATCACTCCCGGACGGCCCCTGGATGTAGAGAACCGATCCTCCGCGTGGAAGTAGAGCCGCAATCTGCTTGCCCTGGACGCGTCCAATTTCCTTGTGATCAGACGTGATACAAAATACCGCCACGCCGTAGGCGTTGCGCAATTGCGAGATGTAGTCCGCTTCCCGGTTCAAGATGACCCATCGAACGCCGGCGGATGCAGCAGCACGGGCAACCTGCGGAAGAGCGGTCGAACCAGCTGGTTCGAATACGATTGCGTCCGGCTTCTCGCCGGATTGGATGATCGTCAGCAGTTGCTGGCTCTGCTTGATCGCATCATTGTCCGCGTAAATAATTTTTACATCAAGACCGAACCGGGCAGCCTCCTCCGCGGATGTACCCTGCTCGATCTGATAATCGTTGTCGTCGGTGGTAAGAGAAACCACAAACTGAAGTCTCTTCATCGCGCCCCGTATTCAGGATACTACTCCGGCGGTGTGGCAGAACTGCGCAGAAGTGCACGGCTGGTTGAGAAATTGCCACGGGTATACCTGCTTCCAACTTCGTCGTTCGCGTCCAGCAAGTGTAACTAGTCCCGGGTCCCGGCGACGCCCGGTGAAGCACCGGGATCGGGTGCAATCGAGTTTGCAGGTTCGGGTTGAGGACTTGCACCGCTGAGAACAAGCTCATTCTGCCAGGAATTGATCCCATACTCTCCGCGCAGTTCGAGGGCAAGCCCATCAGATTTACCTGGCGCCGTTCGCGCGGAAGCTTCGGTCCGGAAGGCAGCCGTATCGAACATGGCGGGTCCAAAACGAGACTTGGACAAATGAGGAATTTGTAGTGAACATCGTGCAAGCTTAAGAAGAAAAGCATCGACCAGGTTGGTCGCGTCTGCGTATGGGGTCATTTCTAATAAGCGTCTCGCCTGGTCACGAGCCATGACTCTATCGCCGTCAGTATATTGCAATCCGAACCCGAAAGAGTCCGCGGAGCGATTCCCGTCGAAGAGCGCAGCCGTCGTGGTCGGAGCTTGGGATTGGCCGAGCAAGATCTTGGCGATCTCGCGTGCCATCAGTCCGGCCAGGGTGAGTTTGTCCGGAACGAGGTTCAGCAAGCCGCGGCTGATAAACAAGGTTCGATCGATGCTGAACAGCTCGACTGGCGTGGTGAGAAGCAGTCTGCTGCGAACATCCGACTCCTGCAAACCATTGGCGAGGAGAATCTCACGAATGATCTGGTCAAGCGAAAGCTC
>QIAI01000154.1:0-6780 GCA_003224995.1 Acidobacteriota bacterium | reverse complement strand
GCAGCCCGGTCGGGCGCCTGCTCGTGCCGGTAATCCCAAACCCAGATGTGGCCGCGCAAACGAAAGCTGGTGGTAAGGCGGCCTTCGTTCCACATCCGCTGCTCGTCGAAGTAAGTGTAGGAAGGGAGCCACACGCCGGGGGACACCTGCTGTCGCCAGCTTTCGAAATGCAGATACAGTCCGAGGCGCGAGATGCCACCCGGGTTGAAGTACTTGCTAAGAGCTCCGAGATTTTTGGGCGAGAAGGCGCCTGCGATCCGCGTGATTCGAAAACTCGTGTTTTCGACCCAGATCTCGCCCGAAAAGCGACCACTGCTCCTGGAATTGCGAGGACGCACCGCGATCCGCAGGCACATCTCGTTGCCGACGAAATCCACACCTTTATAGCTGAGTACATAATTTTGTTCGTCAAAACCTCCCAAGTCGACGAAAAGCATGTCCACGTACCCATCCGGATAAAGTGGCCAGTGGTCGCCGGTGTTGACGCGAACGCGGCGACTCTGCGGGCTTGCGCCGAACACCAGTTTCTGCAAGCGCTCTGGTGGTGAGGAATCTACGTTCAATGCCAATCTGCCAAGAAAGTAAGCATCATCCAGGACGCTTCCGCCACGAGTCTCTGGATCCAAACTCTGAAGGTAGGTTTCGAACAGAGGTTGGCGCTTCGAAATTTCCGCGATCGTCCGTCGCTCAGCCGTAAAGATTTTTTGTGCCAGTTCGGAATCGCCTCCCATCTCTCCGTTTGGCTCCTGTGTGGCCGCTGAGGAATGAATCCATATCCCGAAAGTGAATGCGAGCACAGCAGCAAGATAAGGCGGGCGCATTGGAACGTTCCTTCCGCTCGTGGATCTTCGACTGAGGCGCCTACTGGCCCTTAATGACGGCCAGGTTGTTGCAAAAGGCGATGGCGTGCATCGTGCCTACGATCAGTGGAGGAATCACCCAGTATTTGGAGTGAGGGGCGCTTCTTTTAAGACGGTAGCTCCAACCCAGGACCCCGGCAGTGATGGGCATCGTGATGGCGTACTGCTTGGCGCGAGAAGGATGGTTCCCATAAAGAGGATTAATTTCCCGGGCGCCATGGGAGAGACCATATTGGGTTGATTCGATGTCCGCCAGGGTGGCTCCGACCTGAAACAGAGCGACCCAAAGAAAATGACGATCGACAACACGTCTTCGCTCCACGGGAGGGTTCGATTGAATTGATAGCGGAGGGGGAGCCATGCGAATCGGCTCGGCTGTAAATGCGGAAGCTCCCTCAGCAGCAGCTTTACTGGTGGACGCGCTATCCGGCAGTGCTTGCTCGGCAACAGGCTGAGATGTCTGACCGAACAGGGTGCAAGCTGAAACCAGGGCCACACAACACAGGAAGACCTTCATGATGAGAAATCCTTAAGAAGCCAGGAGAAGCCTCTCGGAGAACTGCACCAATCTTTCCAAACACGGCGCACCAAAGGACGTGTTCGCGCCTTGCCATCGCACACTGGCGTTCTTCAGACACTCACCTCGCAGATCTGTTCTCGAGCGCGATAGTGCGATCGTTTGTTGAATTGTTCAACACTTGACAGATTGAACATTTAGCGGCAAGATGTCGCACCATTCCGCCTTTCCTGTTGCGATGGAGCGTTCACAAATTTATCGGGTCAGCGTGGCCGACCAGGTCGCCGGCGTTCTCCGGCAAAGAGTCCTGAGTGGCGAATTGCGCCCCGGCACATCATTGCAGGAGATTCCTCTCGCCGAGTCCCTGGGCGTATCGCGTAATACGATGCGCGAGGCCATGCGGATCCTATCGCTTGAAGGTTTATTGAAACGCAGCATTCACCGCGGAATCGCGGTTGCGCAACTCTCCTTGCGGGATGTGCAGGAGATCTATCACGTGCGGCGGGTGTTGGAAATTTCCGCGCTTGAAGCCGCCAAAGCGCCGGCACCTGAATTATTGCGAGAACTGTTCGCCGCACTAGAACAGTACGAGGAAGCTGTCGAGGTACGCGATTGGATCAGCGCCGTCAACCATGACTTGCACTTCCACAGTCTGCTGATCCGCTTTTTGGGCAACAAGCGGCTGGAATCGTTTTATCAGAAAACCATTGGGGAACTGCGAGTGGGGATGGTTCTGGTAGATCAGAGGCACGATCATCCTGGAATTCTCATTCCGGTCCACCGCAAGCTTTATCAGTTACTGACGGCGGGCAAACTGAAGCAATGCGCCAAGATCCTGCTTCAGCATCTCGACGACTCCGAATCGCGTTTATCGAAAGTGATGAACGATCATGGAGCGACGCGAACACCGGAGTCCTCCGCCCGATCGAAGACCAATGGAAAGGCTGCGGCTCGAGTTCACGACTAAGGAGACGACCATGGTGTCCAACCCCAGTCCGCTGATGATGAATCTTCGGGCACGAGTTTACGTAGTTTGCGCCGTTCTTCTCTTGACGGCTTCCCTTTCGGTGACCGCCCAGGTTGTGACCGTAAACGTTCAGGGGCGGGTGAACGACTCGAGCGGCGCAGTCATTTCGCAGGCCACTGTAACCGCGGTGAATGCAGCCACCGGGCTAAGTCGCGGAACCACGGCAAACGCCGTGGGTGAATATCAGATCCCGCTGTTGCCTCCCGGTGATTACACGGTCACGGCCGAGAAGGCTGGCTTTGCCAAATCAGCAAAAAAGATTCACCTCGATATCGGCGCGGCCGGCAGCCTCGACTTCGCGCTCGCTCCCGGTCAGGTGATTGCGCAAGTGGAAGTCCAAGACGTGGGGGAACTCGCGGAACCCACGCGAACCACGGTCAGTTCGGTGATTGACGAGCAGAAGATTGAGAATTTGCCCGTTAATGGCCGGCAATTTATCGATTTCGCCCTGCTGGCGCCGGGCGTGACCATCGGCGACACGACTTCGGGCAGCACCGACGTGATCATCGAACCAGTAACCAAACTTTCCTTTGCGGGCCAGAATATCCATTACAACTTTGTCGCGATCGACGGCGCCGACAACATGTCGACCGCCTCGGGCATCCAGAAGACGACGCCATCCCAGGACGCGGTGCAGGAGTTTCGCGTCATTAACAGTGATTTCAGCACACAGTTCGGGCGAGCCGTGGGCGGAATCGTCAACATCATCACCAAGAGCGGCACCAATCGCGTTCACGGATCGGTGTACGAATACTTCCGCAATGACGCGATGGACGCGAAGAACGCGTTGGCTGCCGGGTTCAACAAGCTGCGGCAAAATCAGTTTGGCGCGACTCTGGGCGGGCCGATTCAGAAGGACAAGACATTCTTCTTCGGCAACTACGAAGGCCAGCGTCACGTAGAGTCACCCTTCTACAACTCGGCGGTGCTGACCAATTTGACCGCAATCAACAATGTGAAGGTGAATGTCTTCAATCTGCCTGCAGAAAACCTGCAGGTCACCCGGGCCATCAATTACGACAATCTTCTTTTCCGCATCGACCATACATTCAGTGAACGGGAAGCGCTGTTTGTACGTTATTTCTTCAACGATCAGCGTGGCACCAACCTATCTCCACTCAACGATGGGTTTGATCTCCCTTCCGGGTTCAAGAACAACAACTTCCGCGATCAGTCTCTAGCCGGAGATTTGACGTCGGTCTTTTCTACGAGCCTGGTAAATGAACTCCACTTGCAATACGCAAACCGGTACTTCAACTTCCCTACCGTAAGCACGCAACCGCACCTGGAAGTTTCGAACGTATTCACGATGGGCGTGAACCGAGGCAATCCCGATCTCTACACCGAGGGACGCTTTGAGATTGGAGACACCGTCACCAAGACCGTGGGTTCGCTGTTCTACCCTTTTGAAGGCGACTTCGGCAGTTTGGACGCATTTTTGGGAACTGATTTTGTCGGAGCACCCCATCCCTTTGTGATCTTCTTCGAACGCTTTGACGCAGCTTCCGGATTCAATGAGCCCACGTTCAACACCTCGGTATATCAGGGATCCGCCATCAATTCCGCAATCCGCAACCAGGCGCAGGGAACGCTCGGCCATACGTATGAAGGACTATTCGTGCAAGACAAATGGCGCACGACCTCGAATCTCACTGTGAACTACGGGTTACGCTGGCAAGGAGAGACTTGGCCCAGCGCCGCGCTGAATAATCCGATGAAGAATTTTGATCCGCGCGCCGGTTTCTCCTACGCCCTACCGGGCAGTCACTCCGTTGTGATTCGTGGAGGCGCCGGGCTGTTTCACGGAATAATTCCTTCGCCCCTGCTGATGTGCCAGATCCCATCTTGTGGCGGCACGATTGGAAAGTTTCCCGGGCGCGAGGCTAAGCAGGACGATTTGAACGCTAAGACTCGTCTTTCGGCGTTCGGCGCGGATCCATTCACCATGGCGGGGGCCCTGAGCCAGTTGGTGGGGCCTTCCATCGGCTCCACTGCAACCTATCCCAATCCCGCTCTGGATGCTGTGATTGTTCGATTCGCGAAAGATCACAAGCCCGCTTATGGTGCGCAGGTCAGCTTGGGAGTTGAGTTCCAGCCGTTCAAAGATACGGTTCTCGACATCACGGGATTGCACGTCCGCGGGATACACCTAGGAAGTTTTTATAACGTCAACCAGCCCGACCCGAGTGGACAACTTCCCTTCCATGATTCCAAGGGAAACACAGGTCTCAAAAACATGTATTGCGCCAACTTTCCGTGCACACCTCCGGTGATTGCACCCGGAGTGCGTTGCGCAATCTTCACTGGTTGTCCAGTGCCCAGCGGTTTCCTGGGATTCGCGGTGGACTTCGAAGCTGACTCCAAGTGGGATTCCCAGTGGGACGGCCTGCTGGTCACCTTCAATAAGGAGCGGGCGCTCTCCGCTGACCATGTGGCGCATCGTTTCGTTGGCAACGCCACACTGGCTGGCCCAACCAGCATGAACGCATTGCTGAATAACTGGGAACTCGGCATGATCGTGAGCCTGCAGACGCCGCATTATTTCACCAAGTTCGCAGGCTTTGATTCCAATGGCGATATCTTCGGCAACAATGATCGGGTTGGCATCGAAGGGCGGGATACGTTCCGGGGCGATACGTACCAGAGCGTAGATCTGCGACTGTCCCGAACCTTTGGCCTGCGCGAAGGCCTTCACCTGCAAGCCATGGCGGAAGGCTTCAACCTGCTGAATACCTTGAACGTGAATTACTACAACACGGCTTACGGTGCTTCGGATTTCTGTCCGGCAGGTGGCGCAGCCTATTGCGGGACTGGGCCGTTGTTCAAGGAGGGGTCGCCGAATCCCTCGTATGGAACGCCGCGGTCGATTTTCAATCCGCGCCAGATTCAGTTGGCGCTGCGGCTGACGTGGTAGATCGAGGCACTGCGAAGAAAGCGGAATAACTACCATGCGATTTGGGATCTATTGCGAGATCCAGACTCCTCCGGGTAAGTCGCATTACGACATGATCTGGGAGATCATGCGGCAGATCGAGCACGCCGATGACGTGGGTTTCGACGTGTACTCGACGATTGATCATCATTTCTTCCAGAAGTTTTCGATTTCCGCGAACCCGCTGGCAATGTTCGCGGCGGCGGCGCAACGCACCCAGCGGATCCGTTTTCGAACAGCATTGCACACACTTCCTCTGGAAAACCCCATGCGACTGGCGGGGATGATCGCCGAAACCGATATCCTGACGAACGGTCGATTGGAGTGCGGGTTAGGACGCGGGCACGCCTGGTTGTTTGGGCCCTCAGCACTGCCGCTCGAAGAAAGCCGCCCACGCTACAACGAAGCCATCGACATCCTTGAACTTGCATTTACCAAAGACAAGTTTTCTTACGAAGGGCAGTATTACAACGTTAAAGATGTAAGCGTGGTGCCCCGTCCGCTGCAGAAGCCGCATCCCAAGTTTTACACCGGAGGTACGAGCGACATTACTTATCAGATGGCCGGGGAAAAGGGCTGGGGCATCTTTGTTCCACCGCTACTTCCCTGGAAGGTGCTCGAGGGACCGCTAGACATCTATAAAAAGGCTTGCGCAGCACACGGGCATACTCCCGACATTGTTTATATCCGGCCGGTCTATCTGGACGACGACGAGTCGGTGATCCGCCGTGAAGTAGAAGACGCGCTGCTGAACTTTCTTGCGTTCAACGCTTCGCCCGTGGACTCCTTGCAGGACGAACAAACAAAGCAGGAGCTTCGCGCGAAGGGTTACGGCTTTTATGCCAGTGGAGCCCTGGAATCCCTCACCAAACTGACCTATGAAGAGATCGTGGATCAGGAGATCGCCTTTATCGGAACACCAGAAAAGGTGGTGCAGCAGGTGGCGAACCTTCAAGCCAAGGGTGGCATCGGGGAATTGGCCATCGTCTCAAATTTCGGTGGCCTGGAAAACTGGAAGAGCATCAAGACTCAGCAACTGTTTGCGGAACGAGTGATCCCTGCGTTTCGAAGTTCGGTCAACAAAATCGCCGCCGATTGAACGCATCGATCGTTGGGCGAGACTGCCAGCGCAATGTCTACCTTAACCGCAGTAACCAGGCCTGCCGAAACTTTCGCGCCCATGAGCGCGCGGCGGCTTCTTGTTTTTGGCGGGATCGCATTGATTGCAGGAGGCATGCTCTTTGGCGACATTTTCGCAGTGTTTGTCCTGCATCAAAACGGCGGGCAAACGGGACAGGCGTTGCTGGCGGCATGCGAGGCCGCGAGCCGCGGAAATTCCATGGCGGTGACGGAGATCTTTCAGCGTATTGGAGGTCTACTCGAGGACCACGGGACCAAGGTAGATGCGCACGTGCACATGAGCGATGCCGGCTATCTGGCTTTG
>QIAI01000723.1 GCA_003224995.1 Acidobacteriota bacterium | reverse complement strand
ATGGGCGAGAATGTGGCCGACCTGGGCGGGCTGATGCTGGCTTACATGGCGTGGCAAAATCAAACCCGCGGCAAGAAGCTGGACCCAGTCGACGGATTCACTCCGGAACAGCGCTTCTTCATCGGATACGGACAGAGCTGGTGCGCTGAGACACGGGATGAGACCAAACGCATGTATGCCACCATCGACCCCCATTCGCCGGACAAGTATCGAGCCAACGGAGTAGTTTCCAACACGCCGGAATTTCAACAGGCGTTCCAGTGCAAGGCTGGCTCCGCGATGGTGAGGGAGAATCGCTGCCGGGTGTGGTAGCAAAATTGATGGTGTGGGGCGGACACACTCTTGGCCGCTGCTTTTGAACCGTACTTCTACCCGACTCGCACCACGGTCATATCAAAAGCAACAAAATCAGAAGTAACGGAGTCAGAGGCGGCGGACAAGAGTGTGCGCCCCACACTGCTACTGGATTTCCGACCTATCTGGGTTGTAATAGAAGTGAAAACGCAAGGCCAGATACTGGCCGCCGAACTCCGTGGGAAGGGGCGGAAAAGGCTTGGAGGCCGTGATCCCACCGTAGGCGGCGCGATCGAGGGCCACATCTCCGGAGGTGGCGACGATCTGCAGGCCTGCGACCTGGCCGTCTTTCAGGATGGCAAATTCAATCGACACTTTTCCCTTTTTCATAAGCGGCGCGCGGGCCGATTCGGGGATGATGCGATACCAGTTTTCACGCACATCGTGCAGCACGCGGGCGAGGTAGGGACCGAAATCCACCCCCATGGTGTCGCTAAGCACGTCCAGCGGCCCGATCGCTTCTCCAGCCTGCTTGNNGCGAGCCGCCTGTTCGATCGCCGATCCGGGTGACATGGCGCCGGTGCTGAAAGTCGGCCGCGGCGCGCCGGTGGGCGGAGTCTGGAGGCGGGACACCTGATTCTGCGGCGGCGGTTGTGGCGATGCCTGTTCCGCCTGCGCGGGAGGATTCTGTTCCGCGGCGGGCGCGGGCGGCGCGGGCTGCTGCGATTGTGCTGGAGGGCCGCCGGCGCCGGGTCTTCCGGGACGCGCGCTGTCCAGAATCTTCTTCAGTTCTTTGCGATCCAGTTGCGGGGCCTTCGACTGCGCAACCCGGTCTTTATCCGAGATTTTGTTGGTCTTTGGCCGCTGCGTCAGCTTCTGCTCGTCCGGGGGCAGCTCTAAGTACGTGAGATCTTTCTGGCGCAGAAGGTCTTCCGGACTCACCATAATTACTGCGCGCTTGTGCAGCAGACTCTCGAACTTGGCGGAGTTGACCGCCAGAATGACAATTGCCAGGTGGACGACGACCGAAATCCAGAAGGCTTCGCGTTGCCGCGAGCGCGAGAGATCGTCCTGCAACTGAATCGGAGGCGTGGTCGGCGATGCGCGTGCTGAGCTTCGAGGCGGGATTTCAGTGGCTGGCATTGACCTGCTGGCTTACTGCTTGCTACATGACGGACCGAGCTTCAAATTGCTGGAAGCACAACCTCATTATTTTTTTCGACATGAACGCAGTGCGTCATGCCGAGTATTTTCCATTTTCGCATCTTTCCCGAATATCTGCGAAAAACCAGTGGATTGCAACACTTACGTTTGTACCTGACTGGTCAATCCTGCTAGTCAATATAAAGATTAGCGCGAACGCGGTTGGTTTTTTGTCAAGAAGTGTAAATGGAAAATTGGGCTGAAAGGTTTACCCAGCAAGCACTTAGAGGCCAGCGACTCAGAACATGGCGCTGTAATTCGGATGATTCATTTCTACTCCGAGGGATCAGGAATTTGGGAGGCTGCCGTTCAGTCGGTCCAGTTGAACTTTACTGCTATGCTCGCGGATCGCGGCCACAATGTCGAGAGCCAGAGCCAGGGCGCGGCGACCATCCTCGAATGAGACCAGAGGCTGGGAACGCGTCCGCACCGAATCGAGGAATGACCGGAGTTCCGCTTGCAGCGGTTCTTCCGCGACGATAGGAAGTTTGGCAACCTTGATTTGCGGGTTGACCGATGGAGTCCCGGGGATCTGACCTTCGCCCACGCTGAACAGCAGAACATCCTGGCGGCTGTAGTCCAACGATACATATTGCCGCGGTTGAAAGAATCGTATCTTGCGCACACGTTCGGTAGAAACCCGGCTGGCAGTGAAATTAGCCACGCAACCAGACTCGAACTCCAGGCGCACGTTGGCGATGTCGGCTTTCCCGGAAAGAATCGCGAGACCCACGGCGCGGATTTCCTTGACCGTCGAATTTACGAATGAAATATGCTGAGCCGGTGGACCTCAAAAAACATAGGCTGAGTGATGACCGTGGCGGTCGCGCGAACCGCCGGATTGAATCTTTCCAGATGACCGACCTGGCCGACACGGCCGAGGCGTCTGGCCAGACGAATCAGTTCGGCAGCGTCCACCAGCGACGCCGCCAGCGGCTTTTCCACCAGGACGTCGACGCCAGCTTCCATCAATGTACGGGCGACCTCGAGATGGTGAATCGTCGGCACAGCCACGGAGGCAGCCTGGACTTCGCTGTGGGTGGTGGTGAGTTGTTCGACGGATCCGAAAGCGCGGCAACCAAATTTTCGGGCAACCGTATCCGCTTGCGCTGGGTCGGCATCCACGATTCCCACCAGCCGGACGGGTTCCCCCTGCTGCGCGAGTTGATGATAGACGCGGGCGTGGTTGCGTCCGAAGGCGCCCACGCCAACTACGGCTACGTTAATGAAGTTGTCAGTTGCCAGATTCCGGTTCTCAACGAAACTGCAGCCGATTTAATCACAAACGGGTTTAAGCCGCATGGAACTTCTTCAGCAGGGCAATCTGGCCGGCGTGGTAGAGCTCGTGCTGCACGATGCCGCTGAACATGTAAAAGAAGTTGTGATAGTTCTCGGTTTTGCCAGGAACCTGGTCCTGTAGACGTGAGTCGGGAAAGGCGGCGACCGCCTTGATGAGTTGGTTGTGAATCTGTTTCGTGGACTCGAT
>QIAI01000153.1:6888-15082 GCA_003224995.1 Acidobacteriota bacterium | reverse complement strand
CTGCTCGACGATCTGGCGAATGAGGAGCGTCATCATGAGGAACGCGCCGATGCGCTGGAGAGAGAGAAACTGACTTCAGGCGTGAAGGCCGAAGAAGACGAGGCCAATCGGCGGCTGTTTGTGCTGCAGATCGTGCAACCCGGGCTGGCTGGATTGATGGACGGGTCGGTCTCGACGCTAGCACCGGTGTTCGCGGCGGCGTTCGCCACGCGCAATAGTTGGGACGCATTCGTGGTGGGGTTGGCGGCTTCGATCGGGGCAGGGATCAGCATGGGGTTTGCGGAGGCTTTGTCGGATGATGGGAGTCTGACTGGGCGCGGGCATCCGTGGATTCGCGGGCTGGTGTGCGGGGCGATGACGGCCTTAGGCGGAGTCGGGCACACGCTACCGTTCCTGATTAAAGACTTTCGCTATGCCATGGCGGTGGCCATCGCGGTGGTGCTGGTGGAACTGGGAACGATTACGTGGATCCGGCATCGGTACATGGATACGCCCATTCCGTCCGCAGCCCTGCAGGTGGGGCTGGGCGGGGCGCTGGTGTTTGTGACCGGGATTTTGATTGGGAGCTCGTAGAGGCAGTCGTCGGTCTTCAGTCGTCGGCTGGTCTTTGGTCGTTGGTCGTTGGCACTACCCATCGCCGCAGTAGCCTGCATGCTACCATCCGGTTGTGGCTATCAGCGATACAAACCCGGAAGCGCGGGAGGTCCAGTTAAGGATTTTGCGCTCCATTTCTGGTGAGCAACACTTTCTAATGGCACTGGAGATGAGCCTTTTCGCTCGCGAATTGGCGCGGACGTGCATACGGCAGGAGCATCCGGAATGGACTGAGGCCCAAGTAGCGCGGGAATTGCTCAGGCTGGCGTTCCTGCCTGCACCCCTGCCCTCCGGCTTGTCATGACGGCCAGAGAGGTTTTCACAAGGCTGACGGCGGCACTTGACCAAGCCGGTATTGCGTACATGTTGTCGGGATCGTTTGCTAGCGCTTATTACGGAGCCTCACGATCCACGCAAGACATCGATCTGGTAATCGAAACCACAGCAGCAAAGCTGGAAGCACTGGTTAAAAGCCTGCCACGTGACGAATACTATGTAGAGCTGTCTGCGGCGTTGGAAGCTCAGCGAACAGAATCCCTGTTTAACATCATCGACCTGGCTACGGGCTGGAAGATTGATCTGATTATCCGCAAGGCACGCACTTTCAGCTTGGAAGAATTCGGCCGTAGACGACGGGTAGATGTCCAGGGGGTTCCGATGTTTGTTGCAAGCCCCGAAGACCTTATCCTCGCGAAATTGGAGTGGGCGAAACTTTCCCAATCTCAAAGGCAGCTAGAAGATGTGGCGGCGATTCTTCGTTTACGCTGGGAGTCGCTCGATCGTTCGTATCTGGGGAAGTGGATTACAGGTCTGCATCTAGACTCGGAATGGGCTTCCGTTCTTAAGAGGACAGGATTAAGCAACGAATTGTAAAGGGCACGCGTAACGTGCCCTTCTTCCTGAAGACTGCTGGCCGACGACTGACGAGTGCTCTATGGCGCTTCGATCAGTTCCATCTTCCCGTCTCGGGTGCGGTGCAGGACCATTACTTTTCCCTGGGGATCGCGAAAGACGAAGACGTCGCGATCGCGGAAGTGGCACTCCTTGATAGCCTCTTCGAGGGTCATGGGACGCAGGGCAACTGCTTCGGAGGAGTGGGTGAGGTGAACTTCGGTCGTCTTGGCGACGGCCGGGTATTTGTGAACGACTACCGGAACGGCGGTGGTTTCGGTGAGGCCGACGGCGGTTTGAGGCTCAGCTGTGTCCAGTTTCGCCTCGCCATTCCATTTCTTATGCGACTTGCGCTTTTTGGAGATGATGCGGGTCTTGTATTTGACGGCTTGCTTTTCGAGATGACCGAGCGCCTGGCTGACGGCGAGTTTCATGTCGGTGGCCTGCGCCAGGCCGACAATGGGGCCGTTGCGGGGGCTGATGGTGATTTCTGCTTTATGACGGTGTTTTTCGACAGCCAGGATGACCTTGGTTTCGAATTTATCGCCTAAGATTTTTCGGATTTTTGCGAGGCCGGTTTCAACTTCCTTGCGGATGGCGGGTGTGATTTCATACTGCCTGCCGGTGTATTCCACGTTCATTGAGCACCCTCCTGGGATTCGTACTTCCACGATCTGGGCTCAAACAACCGGTGTTGCAGGCATGGCTGAAAGCCATGCTTTTTTTCGGGTCGTCCCTACGGGACTTGGTAGCTCTCCGTGCTTCCCACCCAGGACTGACGTCCTGGGCTAAGTTCGGTTGTCCCTACGGGACTTGTCTACCTTGGGAGTAGCTGCCCTTCCGGACTTGGCGCCGTCGCCGCCATTCGCAACTTGCTTACCCTTGGAACTGCGTCCTTCGGGACTGCCTCTCCTCTGGGACCTGGCTAAAACTTTGGCAGAGCCTTGCCCGACTACTTCTTTACTCTGCGCTGGTGGGTGCTTGGGATGCGCATGTCTTCGCGGTATTTCGCGACTGTGCGGCGCGTGACCTGGATGCCCTGCGACTGCAGGATGCGGGTAATCTGCTCGTCGGTCAACGGCCGGGCTGAATCCTCTTCTTCGATCAGCTTTTTCACGCGGCGCTTCAGGATGAGCAACGACGTGTTGCCGCCTTCGGGGCCTTGCACGCTTTCGGAGAAGAAGTACCGCAATTCGAATACGCCTTGTGGAGTGTGGGCATACTTATTGGCCACCGCGCGGCTGACGGTGGAGGGATGCACGCCGATTTCTTCGGCCACCTCCTTGATCATCATGGGTTTCAACTGATCAATGCCTTTTTCCAGAAAATCCTGCTGCCGGGCGACAATGGAGTAGCAGACTTTCATGATGGTCTGCTTGCGCTGCTCAATGTTCTTGATGAGCTGGATGGCGCTCTTGTAGCGCTCTTTCACGTAATTACGCGTGTCCTTGTCGTTGACGTCTTTGGTCAGGAGGCGCTTGTAGGCTGGATTCAGACGAAGCTGGGGCACGTCCTCGTCGTTCATGAGGCAGAGCCACTCGTCGCCATGTTTGATGAACGCGACATCCGGCTCGATCAGCCGGGTGGTGCTCTTGTTGTACTGCAGGCCGGGACGGGGATCGAGGGTCTTGATGAATTCGAGGGCCGGTGGAATGGCTTCCAGGGGACGGCCAATCGCCCGCGCGATTTCTTTATGCTGCTTCATCTGCACGGCACGCAGGTGCTGGTCAACGATCGCGATCGCGTCGACGAGGACCTGGCCAGTGCCATTGCCGTTCTTCTGCTGCGCGTGTTGTTGCTGGATGTGGCGCAGCTGGTAGAGGAGACATTCGCGAAGGTCGCGGCAAGCCACGCCGGGCGGATCCAGTTGGCGAACCAGCTCGAGAGCTTCGTGGAGTTCGTCAAGGGTGAAGGTGGGCTGATAAATCGGGCGAGTCGCAAGCGGTGCGGGTGGTGCAGCAGCGACGGATACGGCAGGCGCTTGTGCGGGCGCGACCGCGGTGGCGCTTGCAAGCCCGCTGAGTTCCGAAAAGGTATTGGGAGAAGCGTCCCATCCCGAGGACAAATCGGCAGGCGCTTCAATTTCTTGGTCGGTGGCGGCGCCGATGCCCAGGGCCTCCGCTTCCTTCATGAGATTTTGCTGCACGGCGGCATCGACTTCCGGGGCAGAGGGTGCGACTACGCCCATCAACTCCTCGTCGCTGGCGATCAGGTATCCGTCCTCATTCAAATTGCCGATGATCAATTCGCCGGCTTCGCTGAGGGCGCGACTCACCGATAGGGCGCCGAGCTGCCACATCAGATGATCGGTAAGGGTGGTCGGCCTGGAGAGGAAGTTCTCAAATGAGGGCCGCTCGATGTCTTCCATCTCGCCCAGCGGGGGCTCCTCGACGGCTGTGGCCGAGGTGGCGCGGTCGCGCTCTTCCTCGCGGCGGCCAACATCGTCGATCAAGGGAACGGAATCTTCGAGTTCTTCCAGAACCGGGTTCTCGACCATCTCGGCATTAATCATGTCCTTGAGCTCAATTTTGTTGAGCGCGAGGACAGACACCATCTGGACGAGGCCCGGGGTAAGGATCTGCCGCTGCGACAGTTTGACGTTCAGTTTGTGCTGCAGCATTACCATGCGATCGGTGACGTTCTCCTAACCCTATGATTTCTCGGGGCTGCACTGGCAAAAGCAGTGTCGTCCCCAACTACGGGCTGCCGAGTTGTCAGCAGGGCTGCTTCCAGTATCAAAGCAAACTCACATTGCGGCTACGTTACAGCCGTAACGTTTCCGTGCTGGGTGCCGTCCCAAAAGGGACTTGACTTCTGCTTGGACGGCCCCTCCCTCGCATTGCATGCGGGGCTAATCTCTGGCGTCGCAGCGCGACTCTCCCATGCAACCCGGATTTTTGCTGCCGCTCCGCGGCTCGACTTGGCAGACATCGATTCAACTTCCGTACACGCTCATCGCCTCGGGCAGACGTCACTCACTGCCGTCCGTACATTCATCATCTCAGGCAGACGTCGATGCGCCGGAGTACCGAGATTGGGTTGCCACGCAGACTCGATCTCGTCTTCGGCTTCACACCAGGGAGAAGCTGTCTCCCAGATAAACTCGGCGCACCTCGGGGTCGCTGCCGAGAGCTTCCGGGGTGCCAGCCCGGAAAATACGGCCCTCATTGATGATGTACGCCCGATCGGTCACCGAAAGCGTCTCGCGGACGTTGTGATCGGTGATCAGGATTCCGATGCCGCTAGCTTTCAAGTCGGAAATAATCTTTTGCAGATCCAGTACCGCGATCGGATCGATGCCCGAAAACGGCTCGTCGAGCAAAATAAAGGTCGGGTTAATACAGAGGCAGCGTGCGATTTCGACGCGCCGGCGCTCGCCTCCCGACAAGGCATATCCGCGATTCTGGCGAATATGTTCGAGTCCCAACTGCTCGATGAGCTTCTCCATCTTCTCCCGACGCTCATGCCAGGAGATGGGTTGAGCTTCCAGGACGGCAAGGATGTTCTCCTCGACCGTAAGCTTACGAAAAACCGAAGGCTCTTGAGGGAGATAGCTGATCCCGAACTGGCGTGCCCGCAGGTACATGGGGACGTCAGTGATTTCGTCATCGTCGTAGAGCACCCGGCCAGTATCGGGGGGTACCAGACCTACGATGGCATAGAAGGAAGTGGTTTTGCCGGCACCATTAGGGCCAAGTAAACCAACAACTTCCCCTTGGTCCACCCGCAGACTGACCCCTTTCACAACTCGCCGGCCGCGGTAAGTTTTGCCGATTTCGTCGGTGGCCAATGAGTGCATTTAACGTGCCACTCGCGTCTGCGTGACGGTTGGAGAGTTATCCTTCCCTTCCACGAGCACCCTATCATCGCGTCTAAAGAAAGTCAACGAATCGCCCCTGATTTTGCCGTGTTCGGCATCAAAAATGCTGGGAGTTCCGCCCGTTAAGACAAACTTGTCTTCAGCCGTGGTATAGGTCAGGCGATCTCCAGAAGCGCGGCGAGCGCTCTGCTGAATGGAGACATTCCCTTCTGCCACAATGCGTTCCAGTTGTCCCTGGGCCTTTGCGGCCACATTTTGGGGATTCTGTCCGCGTGGGACCAGGAAAGCGTCCAGGTGGTCGGCGGTGATCGTCGCATCCGCACTTCGAGCGGTTACGCCACCTTCGAAATGGGCACGGTGCTGATCGTCGGTATAAGTGAGCCGGGCCGAGGTGATGGCGATGGCAGTCGCTTTGCCGTGTTTATCCACCTGAATCAGCACAGTGGAAACCGGCTTCCCGCTCCCTTCGGCCACAATGGAGCGGTGGTCGCGGTCGAATTGCAGGGTGGGAGCCTCTACCACGTTGGCCTCTTGCCAGATCCGGGCATCCCCGGAATAGATGGCCGTGGTGGAGGTGCGGTGCGCCGTCATGTTTTGAGCGGTTACGTGAATCGGGGACGCCGCGGCGAGCAAGGCACCTGTGGGCTGCTCGTGCAGATCGCTGTAGGTGCTCTTCACATTTCCCTCAGCAATGGCGTCGCCGGTGGTTCGATTCAGACGAAGGGTGCGGGCGGTGGTGATCAGACCCTTATCCGTGATGACGGGTGAACCAGTGAGCGACAGCCATTGGTCGGCAGGCGTGTAGCGGGCACGCTCGGCTCGCGCATGGCGTCACGGACTCGGTGCCGCCGGCCGGCAGCATCGAGACGTCAATTCTTTCGCTGGTGCTTACACGCTCAGGTTCGCCCGGGGCGGTATTCACGATTCTGGCATCGGGGGCGCCGTGAATCGAACGCATGCGGCTTTGATCGTCGAATCTGGCTTCAAACTTGCCTGCGGTTAAAGTCGTGGCCGACCCCTCCCCCTGCGTAGGGAGAACGACGATACGACCACCGGAGGAAGTCTCCGCGCGTTCGAGGTGCTTGCCATTCGCCGTGAAAAAATCCACGGCGGGCGCGGAGATTTCAATTTGCTGGCCGACTTTCGGGGATGCAGCTTCGCGGGAGGATGCAACTTCTCGATCGTGCAAGCGCGCGGGGACGCCAGCGTCCGCGCCAAACTCCACCAGCTTGACATTGTCTTCAGCGCGAACTTTGCGGACCTGATTGCGTCCGGCGAAGTCGAAACGGAGGCGACCGGCATTGACTTGGCTGGGCCGCTCACCGGTGGATTCCAATTGCACGTTCCCGCTGAACAGAACGCGGGACAATCCGTCCTGGGCCGGATTTACTGTGAACTCGGCCTGGGTCGCGCGGGCATGCATGGGGGACTTCCCGGCGACCTCCGCTTCCACGCCGTCACTGGCAAGGACGTGATCCACAGTATTGTCTTCGCGTAGGAAGAGGGTCGCTTTTTGAGCCAACATGCGCTGCGGGCCATGGGTCAGGTGCGCAGCTACGAGTACAACCTGTCGGGGCTCTTTGGTGAGGACGGCGCGCTGGGCGTGCACGCTTGTATTTGTGGAGTTCGCCATCGCGAGATCCACCTGTGAATCGAGGGTAAGGACGTTGTCCTTGGCGGAGTAGTGCAACCCGACGGCGGATCCTGCAGCCTGCGGCATGCGCAGTTCGACTTTCGCCGAGGTCACGGCGTTGCCGGTCTTCTGGTTGAAGACGAGGTCGCGGGTTACCAGATGAAGGGGATTCTTCATCTGGCTAGGCTTCGACTGGTCAGGCTTCAACAGGCCTTCAGGGTTGGCTTCGAGATCGATGCGCACCTCACCCTTGGCGGTGACGTCTCCAGTTTGCGGGTCATAGGCGAAGTCGTCGCCATAGATCTGGTCGTAACGGCTGGCGTCACGCCCGTAAAGAGTGATCTTGACGCTACGCAACTCGGAGCGGCCTCCGAGCTTGAACTGCACCGCCTTGCTGGCCTGAATGGTGAATAGCGTGCGCCCCTCTGCGGATTTGGAAACTTTGAAACCCTCGGCGGTCTGCTGAATGTCGAGGTTCATCTTGCCGGGGATGTGCTTCAGGACGTCACGCGCCTGAGTGCGCCGATGGATGTAGGCTCTCGCCACGATCAAGATCAGCACAACGGCAGCGAGCACCAGCCAACGTCGAAGGCGTGGAATCTGCAGAGGCATGAAAGGCTCAGTTTACTTGATGCGGGAGGAGAGAGTTGGGGTTCCTGGAAAGGCCCATCGGCTTCAGGCCATCGGCTTCGGCTTTCGGCTATCGGCTCTGGGCCGAAGGTGAAGCTCAATCGTCATCCCAGTTCGATCACTTTGGCAGGTCATGGCTCTCCGGTCTAAAAGCTCTCATCGAGAACGATGGACTGCGTCGTTTGGGTCAGCTCCTCGTCGGCCTTGCCCTTTCTTGTATTGAGGTCGGCGATCTCGTTTTGCAGGGCGCCGAGCCGGTCCTCCTGCTGATCGAGCTGCCGGGTGTAACGCTGCAGGAGGGCCTTCTCCTCGGAGCTGCCTTTGAGAGCTTTCATGTTCTCGCGCAGGCGAGATTGGCCCTTGTTGATGGAATCGACCTGCAGCTGGCGTGTGCTGATCTGGTTCTCGAGTCCGGCGAGTTGGGTTTTCTGTTCGATGACTTTGGCGAGAGACTGCCGCAGGACCTGCTGCCCGGTGGGGGTCATCCCGTCGCCTTGCAAAAGAAGCGCGAGCTTGTTGTCATCCATGTCGCTCAACTCCAGGGTTTCGAGCTCGGGGTGATGTTCCTCGATGGTGAGATGCTCGGTGGCTGAGGGGGCAACACTGACGCGGAAACGAAGAAAAGA
>QIAI01000153.1:0-6836 GCA_003224995.1 Acidobacteriota bacterium | reverse complement strand
GGACGGCCGTCGCTCGATGGATTTGCGGGGACTAGCTCTTGGCGAAACGACTAAGAGGCTGCGGGAGATGCGTTGCAGATAGTAAAAAGCGAAACCTCAGGCGCTAAAGCGCAGACCGAATTTCAACGTCAGAGCGGCACGACCAAGGTCGTGCCCTTCCCGATTGGCGCTTCATCTGCACTTTTTCGGCAGCCTGCAAGGTCGTGCTTTCCCGATTCGCGCTTCATCTGCACGTTTTCATCCGCTAAGGTCGTACCCCTCCCCAATCGCGCTCATCTGCGCTCTTCCGCATCTGCAAGGTCGTGCCCTTCCCGACTCGCGCTCCATCTGCACTTTTTCAGCAGCTGCTAAAGGGACAGCTACGCGCGGGGACGAAAATCGCGCAGGGAGAGTTCGAGGCCGCCGTATTCGGGATGGTCGTTGTGGCCGATGCTGAAGGCGATGTCGAGGGTATCGCCAGCGAGAAGTTTCGCGACCTGGAGGCGTTCGGCCATGTGCCAGCCCAAGGCGTCGAAGCTAACGTTGCGACGCCATTGGTCAGTTCTCAGTTCTCTATTCTCAGTGGTGAGCGCTGCATGTTGGGTGGCGGGATAACGTGCTGCACGGCGGATTTCTGCGCCGTCGGGGTGGCAATCGGGAATGGCTGCGACCGCCACTTCGCTCATTGGATTCGGCTCCGGTTCAGGTGCTCGCAGGAGCGCCGCGGCGAGCTTCAATTTCACATGTTTGTCTTTGAGGATTCTGGGGGGCGCCATCAGGCGGACGGCTCGGGCCGAGAACACGGGCTCAGGATTCCCTTGCCCGAAGGGCTCAAGACATTCCAGCGCCTGGAACAAATCGGGGGTGACCTGCTCGAGATCGAGTTCGGCATCGACCGGTCGCAAGGCAAAGAAAAGCCGACGGCATGGGCATGGCCTCCGTAGCGGGTGAACAGCTCGCGGCAGGACTCGAGCGCATCGAGCAAATGGAAAGCGCGAATCGAACGACCGGAGCCGTGGGCTTCGCCATCTTCGCGAGAAAGGATCAGGGTCGGACGGCCGTAGCGCTCGACTACGCGGGTGGCGGTGATGCCGATCACCCCGCGATGCCAGCCGTCGCCGTCGATGACAACGCAATGCGCGTTGCGCAGTTCGGGTTCTTGTTCAAAGCGGGCATCGATGGCTTGCAGGATGCGGCGTTCTTCTTCCTGGCGTTCGGCGTTCAACTGATCGAGCCGGGCGGCGATTTCGCGGGCGCGCGCCTGCTCTTTGACGCTGAACAACTCGATGACATCGCGAGCAACGTCCATGCGCCCGGCGGCATTGAGGCGCGGCGCGATGCGGAATGCGATCTCCCCGGATGTGGGCGAACGGGTAGCCGGAATTTGCGCCATTTCGAGCAGCGCCTTCAGTCCGGGATTGACGGCGCGGCGGAGGGCATCCAGGCCAAGCTTGGTGAAGACGCGATTCTCCCCGCTGAGCGGTACGGCATCCGCGATGGTTGCGATGGCAACCACTTTCATGAAGGAGTTCAGTAGAGGCGCCTGATCTCTGCCCGTGAGGCGCTTTTCCATAAGAGCTTGCGCCAGCTTGAAAGCGACGCCTGCGCCGCACAGAGATTTGCAGGGATACAGGCAGCCCGCTTGATTGGGATTCAGAACGGCCAGTGCTTTGGGGACGCCTTCGCTGCCCGGCAAATGATGATCGGTAACGATGAGATCGATTCCCAGTCTCTGGGCAGTTTCGGCGGCAGCGAAAGCGCGAATCCCGGTATCAACGCTGATGATCAGGCGGATGCCGGCAGCGCCAGCGCGCTCAATCACGTCGTCCTTCATGCCATAGCCTTCGCGGATACGGTGCGGCACGTGGAAGTCGGCGGCGCCGCCACAGAGTTCGATGGCAGTTTTCAGGATGACGATGGCGGTGGTGCCGTCGACGTCGTAGTCGCCATAAATCAGGATGCCCTCTTTGCGTTCGATCGCAGCGTCCAGGCGATCGATTGCGAACTTCATTCCCGTCATCGAGTAAGGTGCGTGCAGGTCGGCGAGGGAAGGAGCGAGATAGCGCTGGGCGGTTTCCGCATCGTCGATGCCTCGCAAGAGCAGAAGGCGAGCGAGGGTTGCGGGCAGGCGGGGGTCGCCATTTGGATGCATCGCGGAGGTGGAGCGGAGTTGGCCAGCGAGCGAATGGACCTGGGTTTCGTCGGCGGATTTCGGAAGCCAATTCATGGGTTATTTAGTTTGCGGCTGGGCGGTTTCGCGGGCACGGGCGGTTTCGCGGGCGAGGGCGCCCGCGCTACACGGCTCAATCTTCCTCGTCGGGACCGGGCTCATCGATCGGAATGCCGCCCAAGTCTTCGGAGAGTTCGATGAGGCGCTGGTAACGGTCGTACCACTCGGTGCTGGCTTCGTAGAGAAAGATGCTGCCCTGGTATGCCCAGCCGAGCTGCACGAATCCGGTTTTGCCGGCGTAGGTGCGCAGCCAGCGCGCGTCTTCGATATCTTCGTCGTTGGTGTAGTCGGCGTTGGTGAGCCGCTGGATCAATTCCTCGAGTTCGTCGCGTTTCAGCGTCCAGGAATCCATGGTCAGGAAGGGCACGCCGGAAGCCTTGGCCAGTTCGACGAAATCCTTCCAGCCATCGGCGTTTTCCCCAGACTTCCACATGATGGCCTGGACTTCTTCGTAGTCGACGTAGCCGTGGAAACGGCGGAGGCCATGGCCTTCGATGAAGGCGATCATGTCGTCCTTCAGACCGGAAAGATCATCAGTGGCAGAAGTCATGGGGGCTCTCGTTGACAGAGCATTGTAAGCCTTTTTCGGGTGGGGAAAACAGCAAGCGTCGCACTCAGGAGTCGTGATGAACAGAAGCGGGGTAGGGATGGACAGGGAGCGCCCATGAGAACCGCGGCGTGCTGCAGTGGCCACTAACAAAGGGTTAAGGGCGAACAGCGATATGTTTTCCTGTGCTAGACTATTTGTTTCACAACGAGCCCCCGAACCATACAATGCTTTTCTCCAAAGAATATGTGGGCTACCTGGCCCGCGAACTCACAAAAAAGCTGATCTCTGGCGAGTTTATCGAGACCGAAAACGCCGCCGCGGTCACTGAGCGTGTGCACACCGCGCTGCTGGAGGAGATGTCTTTGGAGGACAGAATCAACGACGAAGTGCGCGTGATCCTGGAGGCGTACTCCGACGAGATGCGCAGCAGCGGAGCCAATTACCAGGAGATGTTTCGCAAGGTAAAGAGCGAGTTGGTGAAGAAGTATAAGGCCGTGCTGTGAAAACCTTTCTCACCACAGAGGCGCAGAGAAAGTCAAAAACTTTTTGGGTTTTCTGGGTCTCTATGACTCGGTGATGAAGCAGTGATTGAGGATTTGCGTTGAGATTGAGCCGCGACAAGGTGAACAAGCTGGCGCACGTGGTCACGGACGCTTTGGCGGAGACCGCGCAGGCCGACTTCCTCGAAGACCGCAACACCATCCGTCTGGAAACACGCAAGATTCTGGAAGAATTGCTGATGCAGGAAGCACGCATCGATCAATCGGCGCGGCAGAAGATTGAAAGCCAGAAACGCACCATCCTGGAAGGCAGCCAGGAGTGGGACATTCTTTATCGCAAGTACTACAACGAGGAAGTGAAAAAGCTGGGGATATAGAGACGGTCGTTGGTCGTCGGCTAAATGCAAAATCTTTTCGGTGGCCTAGGGCCACCTTTTCTGTTGTAGGCTTCTTTTTTTGCGGTGTTTTGCTTTGTTGGGGATTCATGAAATCACGTTGCTGGTGAAGCGTGCGGCGCTCGAGGCGGGATTCGAGTTGGCGGGCGTGGCTCCGGTGCGGGAATTCGACGAGCTTGCCTACTTTCCGCAATGGATTGCGGAGGGGCACGCCGGCGAGATGAAGTATCTCGAGGCTCGCGATGAAGCAGGGCGGCTGAAGCGGGGGTCTTTGCAAGTGGCCGCGCCCTGCAGGTGGATGATCCGGGCCGGGGGTGGATTTCGCGGTATGCGTGGGGACGGGAGGACTATCACGACGTTGTGTTGCGGAAGCTGCGCGAAGTGGAGAAGCGGCTGACGGATGCGGTAGCGAGAGAGTCAGAGGGAAATCTCGTTGCATCCGCGGGGCTGGCTTCGACCGATGTCGATGGCGGTGCCAGCGAAGGGATGCGCTCACCGGAAGCGCGGACCTGGTGCTATGTGGATACCGGGCCGATCGTCGAGCGCGTGTACGCGAAGTATGCGGGCGTGGGCTGGATTGGAAAGAATACTTGTGTGCTGAATCAGAAGCTGGGGTCGTGGCTTTTTTTGGGGGTGGTCCTGACTTCGCTGGAACTGGTGGCGGATTTGCCGGCACCCGATCGCTGCGGAACCTGCACCCGCTGCCTCGATGCGTGTCCGACGGAGGCCTTCGTTGGGCCTTATCAGCTGGACGCGAACAAATGCATTTCGTATCTGACGATTGAAAAACGCGGGGGCATTCCCGAGGAAATGCGCGAGGGAATGGGTCGCCAGGTTTTCGGGTGCGACATCTGCCAGGATGTCTGCCCCTGGAATCGCAAGGCTCCGGCAACGCAGGCTTCCGAGTTTCAGCCGCGTGCGGGGCTGGTGAATCCGGCTCTGGAGTGGCTCGCGGAAATGCAAGGGGAAGAATTTCGCGCGAGCTTTCGCGGCTCGCCGGTGCGTCGGGCCAAGCTGAGTGGCCTGCGGCGGAATGCGGCGATTGCGATGGGAAACAGCGGGAAGCGGGAGTTCATCCCGACGCTGGAGAAATTCTGCCAGGATGATGACAGTGCCATTGCGGAAAGTGCGGCTTGGGCTCTGAGGAAACTGAGGAGAGAATAGTCACGTGCGTTTTCGCCTAAGCTCCAGCAAAACCCGCCGTGCGGTACGGCAATGCAGGGACGATCAAGCAACATGCAGGCGTCGACCAGTCTGACGGTGACTCCGTAATAAAAGCAGCATTCAGTAAGAGGAGACCGGCTCAGGCATCTGAATTCCAAGCCGTGGTAGCATTTCTTATCCCATGCCCCTCTGGCGCCCCATGGCACGCCTTCTGATCCATGGATGGTCCTTTGCTCCTTCCCTGCTTCTTTTCATGACGCTGCTCCGGCCGTTGGCTCTGCAAGCTGCCGAGCCGCAGTGGCAGGAGTTTCGCTCGGCGCACTTTACCGTGGTTACCGATATGGGGGACAAGAAGGGACGGGAGATCGTGGTGCGCTTTGAGCAGATGCGGGCGGTTTTTGAGCAACTGCTCTCGCGCAAGAAGGTCAAGATGCCGGTGCCGCTGACTATCTATGCCTTGCGGGACGACAAGCGTTTTTTCCAGATGGCTCCGCTGCACAATGGCCAGCCGATCAGCGTGCCGGGATTCTTTGTACCGGGCGAGGATCACCAGTTCATCGTGCTGAATGGATTTGAAGAAGAACCCTGGCGAGCCATCAGTCACGAGTTCGCACACCTGATGCTCAACTACAACTATCCGCCGACGCAGGCATGGTTCGACGAAGGCTTCGCGGAATACTTCTCATCGATTCGGCTGGACAACAAGAATATTCAGATGGGCAGCGACCCGGAATTGGGATCGCCTTACCACGAAGACCTGCTGGGCAATCAGACCGAAGTTCGCAATCCGCCAAAGTCTTTGACGGAACTGTTAAGCGGCTGGGTCTGGCTCTCGTTGCCTGATCTATTCACCATGAAGCACGACACGTCGAGCTACCAGGAGGGCACCCATCGCACGCTGTTTTACGCACAGTCGTGGATGACGATGCATTACCTGCTGAACAAGGACAAGCTGAGCGAGACCGGAACCTACCTCGGGCTGGTGCAGCTCCAGCACATTCCTATCGAGGAGGCGATTCAGCAGGCGTATGGCATGAGCGCGGCGCAGCTCGACAAGGCGGTGAAGGATTATTTCCACTCGCTGACGCAGTTGAAACAAGATCAGGATGCGGCGCGAAATGGAAATGCGAACGGGAACCGCCCCCAGATCGTGCAGTTCGCAGCGCCGCTGGGAGCGGACGATGTCGCGATCGAGGCGAAGGAGCTGCGCCAGGCCGATGCCGAGGCGCAACTTGCGGAAGTGATGGTGCGCCTTCCGGAGAGGCGCGAGCAGGGTCTCAAGGAAATCGACCGCATTTTGGCGCTTACCGATAAGAACGGGCAGCCCGTGGACAACGAAATCGCGCACCGGGCGCTCGCATGGGTTCACATTGAGAAGAAAGAGTTCCCGCAGGCGGCCGAGGAACTCGGCAATGCTGCGGCCCTGAATCCGAACGATGTGTGGAATCGCTATTACCTGGCGCTGCTGAAGTACAGAACTGCGCAAACCAAGCACGAGGAACTCCAGGGCCTGGCGAATATGATGATCGATTTGAAGGTAAGCATCGATTGGTATCCGGAATTCGCCGAGGCCTACAACATGCTTGCCATGGGACGGATTGAGGGTGGGGGAGCGGCGTCGGCGATGGAGTCGATCAAGCAGGCGATCGCGCTGAGTCCGAGAAATGAGCAGTACGTCTTCAACCTGGGTCAAATCCAAGAGGGCGCCAAGAAGTGGGATGCGGCGCAGGAGATTTTTGAGCGCTTGAAGTCGAGCAATAACCCGCAGATTGCGGCGGCGGCGAAGCACCAGCTCGATGAACTGCCCACGGTGCGCAAGTACGGAGTTTCTCCGAGCGCGCCGAAGCGGGCAACCCAAAGTTCTCCGTTTGACGAACTGGAGCAGGAAGCGCAGAAGCGGGCCGGGCAACCGGACACTCGGACGCCAGACAAACGGCCCACGCAATTCGCAAAAGGCACGCTGGTTCGCGTGGATTGCTCCCAAGCTCCATCAGCGATTCTGCTGGTGAACATCGGAG
>QIAI01000033.1 GCA_003224995.1 Acidobacteriota bacterium | reverse complement strand
CGAGTCGCCCGAGTGCAACGCGACAACATCCACTCGCAGGAGCCGCAGGGTACACTCCGGGGCACTGGAAATTGGTGGCAGAGGAGTATCAGTTATCCGAGGCCCTGGCCCGCCATCTTTCCGGAAAATTTGGAATGGAGGCGCGCAATGTGATCGCGATTGCGCAAGAGCAGAACGAGTACGGTTCACGCTTGGTCGAGGGGATGCCTGCCATCCAAGCCGAGGTGGTGTACTGCGCACGCAGGGAAATGGCGGTCACGGTTGAAGATGTACTAGCCAGTCGACTCGGGCTGCAATACTTCGATTGGAAATGCGCGATAGGAGCAGTTCCGGCGATTGCTGGTATTCTCGCGCGCGAGTTAGGTTGGACTGAACTGCAGAAAGAAGATGCAATCCGGACGTACGTCTCTAAGATGGAGCGTTCCATCCATTTGCTAAGAAACTGAGCGGCACCGACTCGGGCATCGCGAATAGAGAGGTGATTCTGTGGCCAGCTATCTCGCTGCCATTGATCAAGGCACGACCAGCACGCGCTTCATCATCTTCGATCGCTCGGGACGCATTGTGGCCAGCGAGCAGCGTGAACACCAGCAGATATATCCCAAGCCGGGCTGGGTAGAACATGATGCCGAAGAAATCTGGCGGCGCACCCAGGAGGTGATCGCGGGAGCGCTGCAACAACGTGCGCTGCAGCCCTCCGATATAGCGGCGCTCGGAATCACCAACCAGCGCGAGACCACGGTGGTTTGGGATCGTAAGACAGGTAAACCCATCTACAACGCGATTGTCTGGCAGGATACACGGGTCGCAGATGCGGTCGCGGAACTTGCGCGCGCAGGCGGACAGGATCGATTTCGCCGGCAAACCGGGCTACCCCTTTCCACTTATTTCAGCGGATTGAAGATTTCCTGGCTGCTGGAAAATGTTCCGGGCGCGCGGGAAAAAGCGGAAGCGGGCGATGTCCTGTTCGGCAACATCGATACCTTCCTGGTATGGCAACTTACCGGCGGCCCGAATGGTGGGAGTCATATCACCGACCTGACTAATGCGAGTCGCACCCAATTGATGAATTTGCAGACGCTCGACTGGGATCCAGCGATTCTGTCAGAGATGGGGATTCCGCGGGCGATCCTGCCGAAAATTCGCTCCAGCAGCGAAGCCTATGGAACGGCGACACGCAGCGTTCTCCAGGGTGTGGAAATTTCCGGAATTCTGGGCGACCAGCAAGCGGCGCTGGTCGGACAAACCTGTTTCCAACCGGGTGAGGCGAAGAACACTTACGGAACTGGCTGTTTTCTGCTGATGAACGTTGGCGAACGGCCAGTGCCATCCCAGCATGGGCTGTTAACGACGGTGGCATACAGGTTTGGGAAGGAGCGCCCCATTTACGCTCTCGAAGGCAGCATTGCCATTACCGGAGCACTGGTGCAGTGGCTGCGTGACAATTTAGGACTGATTGAGAAGAGTTCCGATATTGAGACCCTGGCGAATTCGGTCACGGACAATGGTGGAGTGTATTTTGTGCCGGCGTTCTCCGGCCTCTATGCGCCCTACTGGAAAGATAGTGCGCGGGGTGTAATTGCGGGACTCACGCGTTACGCCTCAAAGGGTCATTTAGCGCGTGCGGTTCTGGAAGCCACTGCGTTTCAAACCCGCGAGGTTCTAGAAGCGATGGAGAAGGACTCAGGGATCGCGCTCCACTCGCTGCGAACGGACGGCGGTATGGTTGGCAACAACCTGCTTATGCAGTTTCAGGCGAATATCCTGAATAAACCAGTGGTGCGTCCGACTATCCGGGAGACCACTGCCTTGGGCGCCGCTTACGCCGCGGGGCTGGCAGTAGGGTTTTACAAAACCACGGACGACCTGCGGGCGAATTGGTCCATCGATTACACCTGGCATCCGAATATTGAAACTGCTAAGCGGGAAGAGATGTACGGGCTTTGGAAAAAGGCGGTTACCCGGTCTTTCGATTGGGTGGATTAGAGCGTCTTCGCTCAGTGGTTGAAAGGTGGCGAGAATGACTTCACCCTGGTTGGGGGAGTTTATGGGTACAGCGGTCCTCATTCTGCTCGGCAATGGAGTAGTCGCCAACGTCCTGCTCAGAAAGTCGAAGGGCGAAGGAGGAGGCTGGATTGTCATCACAGCAGGATGGGCTTTCGCGGTAATGTGCGGAGTGTTTACCGCCATCGCCTGCGGCAGCAATGATGCGCATTTAAATCCTGCGGTCACTTTAGGGTTTGCGGTTGTATCCGGGAATTTTTCCAAGTTTCTGCCCTACGTTTTGGCACAAATTCTGGGAGCGATGGTGGGGGCGACATTGGTCTGGCTGCACTATCTTCCACATTGGAAGGAGACGGTCGATCCTTCTCTTAAACTAGCGTGCTATTCAACGGCGCCGGCCATTCGCAGCCTGGGAGCCAATGCGCTGAGCGAAATCGTGGGCACTTTTATTTTGGTGTTCGTGGTGGGCGCGATTTTTTCCAAGGCGGTCTCGACCGTCGGGCTCCCGGCAGGACTGGGTCCATACTTAGTGGGCTGTCTGGTGTGGGGGATCGGGCTCTCCTTGGGCGGGACAACGGGCTATGCGATAAATCCGGCGCGCGATCTGGGCCCTCGGATCGCACATGCCCTTCTGCCCATTGCCGGCAAGGGCTCATCGGACTGGGGATACGCCCTGGTACCGGTAATTGGCCCACTGATCGGAGGCGGCATCGCGGGCGTGGTGATCAAAGCATTGAGATTTTGATTCACGGCAAAGACAGCACTGATTGATCACGGCACCAAGCGCATGTCGAGGAGTAAATTGCTGGACCTCTCTCGTGTGATGTCCCCAGAACTAAACAGCATAAGGAAAATTCTGAGTTGAGAGAACCGGTCGTTTGAAAACACAAGGTCCCTCCACTCCGCTTCGCTCCGTCGGGATGACAGACTTATGCGCGAACTTGCGGAACAGGACACTAGTGAGTGAAGGCGATGTTGAGGCCGGTAGTGAAGACAACATCATTCTTTTTCTTCCCGGTCGGCGGATTGGTGACGTAGACATCGCCAAACGTGTTCTGCCATCCCATCCATTTATTGATCCTGGTCACGGTCCCGAAATCCAGGGTAGCGCGATACTCACCTGCCTCATTGAAATTGGGGAAGAAATAGGCGCGCTGGGTGATGACCGTGGATTTAGAAATCTTGTGCAGGAGTTCGTCGCCGATCTGGGCGGCCGCGAAGCTATGGATCAGGTGAGGCAAGGGAGCGTGTTGGGTGTAGTTCTCACGCGTATAGGCAATACCGCCTAAGAGGTCCAGCGTCGTATTCTCGTTTTTGATGACGTGCCAACCGAGACCGCCGCCGAATACTGAGCGCAAATTCAGGTCCTGCAAGGCATCGGTGAAGAAATCCGCGTTTACAAAGGCGAACATGCGCGGAGTGATGTCGTGATCGTAGCGCACACCGCCTTTGTTGGTGTTGGCGGTGACGCGAGTGGCGGCAGGCGCGAGACCGTTGTTGGAATATACCGAAGCGGTGTAAAGACTCAGCTTGTCATGCAAGCCGGTTCGAATGCCGGTAAAGGCCAATGCCAGGTTCTTGGTTTCACTG
>QIAI01000722.1:1743-2785 GCA_003224995.1 Acidobacteriota bacterium | reverse complement strand
CCGCGCTCGCCGGCCTCGGGATCGGCGGACTCGCCATCGGTTTCGGCGCGCAGAAGACAATTGAAAATCTGTTCGGCGGAATTTCGCTGCTGGGAGATGAAGTCATCCGCGTTGGCGATGCCTATAACTTCGGCGGGCGCGTGGGCACGGTCGAAGATATCAGCCTGCGTTCCACTCGCATCCGGACGGTCGAACGTACCGAACTTTCCATCCCTAACGGCACGTTAGCAACCATGAACGTGGAAAACCTTTCGCGCCGCGATAAGTTTCTTTTCAATCCCAATCTCGGATTGCTGCCGGAGACTACCCCCGACCAGCTGCGCTACGTCCTCACCGAAGCGCGCCGCTTCTTATATCAACATCCCAAAGTTGAAACTGCCAGTGCGCGCATTCGACTCGCAGGACTCGAGCAGGGCTGGCCTGTGCTGGAAGTATTCACCTACATCCTCACTCGCGATGGGGCGGAGTTCACGGCCATCCCGAGGATGCGGGTACCGCGTTTACCTTCCCGTCACAAAACGTCTATCTTGGCCGCAACCAGCGTCTGGATGGGGAGAAAGCGAAGCAGGCGTAAGCCAAGATCCGCGAGTGGAGGGATCAAGGGCAGTTGCCCTTCCCCGATTTCGCTCCGGCGGAAATCTCGGAATTCCGTGATTCGTTGCCTTATCCGCCACCGGAGTCGGCGGTGCATCGGGAAAAACGATAGACCCATGTGCATAGGAATGGAACATCAGAAGACACCGAACGAAAAGTGCCCCAGCGGATCTAGCAGGGAGCAACTCCGCCAGCTCTCCCCATGCGTCATCCTGATCGTTGCCGTTACCTTCGCCCTGGCACTTCCCACGGAGGCGTCTATGGCCCAGTCCTCTGCGCCCGCCGCATCTCAGAAACCCGCCGAGACTCTGACTCCCAAGCAGATGAACGAAGCCATGCTGAAACTGCAAAGCGAACTGCTGGCCAAATACGGTGAAGCCCAAAAATCTCGCATCCGCACCGGCCTGCACCAGGTCGTCGAATTCTGGCGTCCCGAAGATGGCGATGC
>QIAI01000722.1:1050-1617 GCA_003224995.1 Acidobacteriota bacterium | reverse complement strand
AATCTTCGGCGGATACGATCCCTCAGCCCACGTGATCGACGACTTCTTCCGGAACAAGCTGGCATTCGCTGTGCTGCTGAATTTCCCGCTCACCACTCTGGAGGAGCGCATCAATCTTGGCCCCAAGTGGACCCGACGGCAATGGGCCGAGACTCGCCTGGCCGAACGCTTTTCGAAGCGCATCCCGGCCGAAGTGAACCTGGCCATCGCCCAGGCCGGCAGCGATGCCGCCAATTACATCGCAAGCTACAACATTTGGATGTACCACCTGGTCGATGATCAGGGGCAGCGTCTCTTTCCGCCGAAGATGCGCTTGCTAAGCCACTGGAACCTGCGCGACGAAATCAAAGCGGACTATGCTGACGCGCAGAATGGCCTGGCGAAGCAGCGCACCATCCAGCAGGTCATGGAGCGGATCGTTTCTCAGTCTATTCCCCAAGGTGTGGTCGATAATCCGCACGTGGACTGGAATCCGTTCACCAACCAGGTGAAGCCCGCGGCCACGCAAGATTCCGATACGCCCGCGAGGGCCGACCTCACGATCACGAACACTCCCGAGCCCGACAC
>QIAI01000722.1:0-909 GCA_003224995.1 Acidobacteriota bacterium | reverse complement strand
CGTTCCGGCAACAAATACAGCGAGGCTGAGTTGGATGCGATCATCGCGAAAAAATATCCGACCCCCGAGGCCTACCGGAAAGATATTCCGAACCTGCTGATGAAGCTGGGCTTCCCGGAAGCTCGTGCCCGTTATGTGGCCGAACACATTGTCGTCGATCCGGCACGCGGCTCGGGCCACGCCATGGGCGCACAGATGCGCTCGGAGAAATCGCACCTGCGCACTCGCGTGGAAAAATCGGGCATGAACTACAAAGGCTTCAACATCGCCGTGCACGAGATGGGGCACAACGTGGAACAGACCTTCTCGTTGAACGATGTCGATTACACCCTGCTCGAAGGTGTGCCCAATACGGCTTTCACCGAGGCGCTGGCGTTCGTTTTTCAAGGCCAGGACATGGCCCTGCTTGGCCTGTCCTCGCCCGACGCGACCAGCGAAGCCATGAAAACCCTGAACGATTTCTGGGCGACCTACGAGATCGCCGGGGTGGCGCTGGTCGATACCGCGGTGTGGCACTGGATGTACGAACATCCGGAAGCCAAGCCGCAAGAGTTACGCGACGCCACCCTGCAGATCGCCAAAGAGATCTGGAACCGTTATTACGCGCCAGTGTTTGGCAAGAAAGATGTCGTTCTGCTCGCCATCTACTCGCATATGATCGATTCCTTTCTCTATCTGCCCGACTACCCCATCGGACACCTGATCGCGTTTCAGATAGAAGAGCAGATGAAGAAGGCGGGCAGCATCGGCCCGGAGTTCGAGCGCATGGCGAAGATGGGAAGAGTGACGCCCGACTTGTGGATGGAAAATGCGACCGGCAAACCCGTCTCCCCGGAGGCGCTGTTAGCGGCCACCGAGAGAGCGTTGAAGCAGGCAAATCAGTAATTGATCGCGCGGCAACTAGTGTGA
>QIAI01000032.1:10405-14346 GCA_003224995.1 Acidobacteriota bacterium | reverse complement strand
CGCCGGAAGAGTGAACGCGGACGGCGACATCACGGATTTGTTCACCACACCGATGGAAGCGGGTCCGCAGAATGGATTAGGCAATTACCGATTCGAGTCGGAGATTCAGCCCGGGTTACACAGTGGACTGTACGGTTACGCGATCCGCGTCGTGCCAAAACACCGCGACCTGGTAAATCCGTTTTTGCCGGGATTGATTTTGTGGGCCTGCGGTGCAAGTTCGACACGGCCCGCTTCCGGTGCTCAGGAAGCGTACAGCGCCGGTGCGTCCTGAGCATTTTCGGAACGAGAGCTCACGATAGCGGGTGGTTTGCCCCGAGCAGAGATGTGTAGCTGCCGACCCTATCGAGCTACGCGATCGCAGGCTATTCCATTTCGGGCCAACCACGTACCACCGTGCACGTAGATTGCGGTCGGTTATCACACGATTTTCGCGGGCTCTGCCTTTAGCCTGTGCCTTGTCCGAGAGTTGTGCGGAGGGTAGGGACAGAGCGAACGGAAGCCTGTCACCGTGCCCTGCGAGGAGTGCCACGCATGAAAAGGCGGAATGATGGCGGTCTTGCGGGAAGGGCGCTGATTGTTGGAATTCTCCTGATTGCTTGCCTGGGTGTGTTGCGGGCGGAAACCAAAGCGTCAGAGGCAGCAGCCGCTGCGCCCGCGGAGGCCTCGCAGTATGTCGGGTCCGATGCCTGTAAGGCGTGCCATGAGGAGCTCTACACCAAGAACTTCGAAGCGACGCCACATTTCAAAACGACGTTGAAGGGCGGTCACGGGTGCGAATCTTGTCATGGTCCGGGAGCGGCGCACGTGGAAGGAGGCGGCGACAAGACTAAGATTGTTGTCTTCAAGGAACTCTCGCGGCCCCAGGCGAACGCGCGTTGCCTCAGTTACCACGGGGATAAACCAGGACAGGCCCACTTCACGCGATCGGGGCATGCCAGCAACGACGTGGGCTGCATGGACTGTCACTCTCCGCATCATGCCAAAGAGCCCGAGCGACGGCTGACGCAAGCCCAGCCGCAACTCTGTTATGGGTGCCATACCGCGACCAAAGCGGACTTTGCCAAGCCATTTCACCATCGGGTGAATGAAGGTTTTGTGCAGTGCTCGGATTGTCACAACCTGCACGGCACCGGCACGCTTCGCCATGTGCGCAACGTGGCCAGTGGCGATGCGGTCTGCGCCAAGTGCCATGCCGACAAGCAAGGCCCCTTCGTGTTTGAGCACCTGCCGGTGAAAGCCGAAGGATGCACGAGTTGTCATGCGGCTCATGGAGGGAGCAACCCGCGCCTGCTGCGAGTGAGCCAGACCAGCATGCTGTGCCTGCAGTGCCACACGCTACCCACCCGGAGCCCGATGGGGCCGGCGCACAATCTTTCTCAGAAATATCAGGCTTGCACGCTGTGCCATACCGCTGTGCATGGCTCGAACTCCAGCAATGTGCTGTTTAAGTGAGGAGGCGCCATGAACGGAGGAGCAGAAAGTAATTCGCAAGTGATTCGAGCAGGCCGCGATCAGTCTTGCCGGTGGGAGTGAAAACTATGTTTTTTGACGCGAGTTGTCGAACAGTTCTTCTCGGCTTGATTTTGGGTTGTTCTGCGCCGATTTGGGCTCAGGCTCCAGCACAGGATGCGAGTTCCCCATCTCCCGAAGTAGTCAGCGGCGGATACGTCATTCATCAGACCACGGAATTGGGCGTACGCGTCAGCGACAAGACCGGCAGCCTGCCTATGTATGACACGCTGGTGAACCTGCAGACCGGGCCGCGGGTACTCGAGCAGATGCTTTCACTACGCTCGGAAAATCACCAAGGCATTCTTTTCGACAATCTTTTGATCCGCAGCGTCGGCTGGGGCGGTGACCCCAACAACTACCTGCGCTTCAACGCGAGCAAGGACAACTGGTACGACTTTCGCGCGAATTTCCGCCGGGACCAGGATTTCTTTAATTACGATTTGTTCGCGAACCCCTTGAATCCGGGGACGTCATCTCCGAACGTTGCTGTGGGCGGCTCTCCCCATTCTTTTGAAACCCGGCGGCGCATGAGCGACTTCGATCTGATTTTGCTGCCGCAATCGTTTCTGAGTTTCCGCCTGGGATATTCGCGAAACAACATGACGGGGCCGTCTTACAGCAGCGTGCACGAAGGCGCGGATGGGTATCTCTATCAACCGTGGAATACTACCTTGAACTCCTACCGCGCGGGCCTGGACTGGCGCTTTCTGCCGCACACCGTCCTGAGCTACGACCAGTTCCTCGATTATTACAAGGGTGACACCAGCCAGCAATTAGCCGGGTTCTATTCGGTGCCGCTGGCAAATGGCGCTACTGTCGACCTTGGTTTACCCATGAACACCGTGGCGGGACAGCCCTGCGCCACGCCGGTTTTGGCCACAGGCTTCGCTAATCCGGCATGCAATGGTTTTCTTTCCTATGGCCGGCTCCAGCAAGTCCGCAACTCCTTTAGTACCGAGCGGCTGGCTTGGCGAAGCAATTACTGGAGCCGCCTGGATGTTGCCGGCAGCTTCAGCTATTCCGGCGGAGACACAAGTACTCCCTCGTCCAATGAATTGTTCGATGGGTTGATCACGCGAAACCGCACTCGCGCGTTCCTGCAGGCCGGAACCAGCTCGGGGAAGCGGGTCTCCACGATTGGAGAATTGGGAGTGACGGTTCACCTAAGCAACCGTTTGCGCTTGGTGGATAGTTTTCTGTTCAACGCGTTTCGGGTACCCGGGGGATGGGCGCTGCCGACCGCAACGCTTTTCGGCGCTACCCTGCAATCGGTGCCGAACACGTTCAGCCCGGCAACGTGCCCTCCACCGTTCACGGCCGCGAGCTGTCCGCAACACAATGCGAGCTCAGGGGCGGATGTCATCCAGGATGTACGAAATGATTTTCTTGGGCAGGATCTCAAACGCAATACGTTTGAGATGCAGTATGACTTCACGCGCAAATTGTCCGGCCGGCTCGGGTATCGCTATGACCATCGCCAAATCACGCATAACGTGAACGATGTACAGGAGCAGACGTTTTTCCCGAGTCTGCCCAACCGAGGAGCGTGCGCCGGCCAGCCGGTGGTGAATGGAGTTTGCACGTTGTTGGTAACGGAGGCTGCCGGCGAATTCTACGACATTACCGGTCACGGATTGCTCGCAGGGATCTCCGCACGCCCGAACACGAAGGTGCGTTTGAACTTCGATGTGGAGCGGCTGTGGACCGATGACTCCATCACTCGCATCAGTCCCAGAAAAGAGGCTCGCTATCGTTTGCAGACGAGCTATATCCCCCGTTCCTGGGCCGTTTTCTCCGGTTCCCTGAACTTGATAGGAAGTTCCAACGGAGATGCGCTCACGGACTTCCAGGGACACAATCGCAATTACGGCTTCAGCGCCACCCTGAATCCCCGCGAGCGGTTCAGCATGGACTGGGCTTACAACTACAATGATTTTCAGCAGAACGCATGGATCTGTTTCAATGACACCCCGCCCACTGGTGTGACGTTACCGGTGGTGACCAACGCAGGCTCCTGTGTTGCGCTCGACCCCGGCAATCCGCTTCTCACCAAAGGCTACTACGTCAACCATAGTCACTATGGGATGGCGGCGGTGACCGTCAAGCCCGTTAAGCGAGTCACGACCCTGCTCGGCTACAGCATCACCAACGTGGACGGATCGACGCCGCAGTTCAATAGCCTGCAACCCGATGCCACCTTGCAATATGCCTATCATCTGCCTCTTGCCAGTATCAGTATCGATGTAACAAAAAACCTTGCATGGAGAGCAGGCTGGAACTATTACCAATATAGGGAAGACTCGTTCGTCGGTCCCACGGATCCCCGTTACTTCCACGCCAATAACGCAACCCTTTCGCTGCGCTGGGCCTTCTGATGGCTATGCAAACCTGGGGCGGCTGCGGCTGCCCCGATTTTTATTGGAAAG
>QIAI01000032.1:0-10377 GCA_003224995.1 Acidobacteriota bacterium | reverse complement strand
CTGTACGGCTGAGGCTGCGCAGGCTCCAACAATTTCATCTCTCCCGCAACAATCGGCAGAACCCGGGGTTCATCCCTGCAAGCTCATTCCCGACTCGTGATGAGCGCATTCGCGGGGCAGATTGTGCGTGCGCCTTCCCACGGATTAGCGAGAACGAGTCATCCCGAGACCCAAAAGCCTTCCTGTGAAAAGGGTCATCGCCCACGGAGTGGGACGTGCCGGCAACCTGGAAAGACGGACGCGAATCGGAGGCAAGCTTACCCGACCCGCGACTGAATCCTATGATCAACCCACGCTTGGGCAAGAACCTTGGGCGCTGGGCGAATGTGTATTACACGACACCCGCCGAACGGCGAGATCAAGCAGTATTGGAGCTGGTGCGGGAGTTGGAGGATTTACCGGGGGAAGGGGCGAAGGCCGGCGTTGTGGAGCAGCAGGCGGCGAAGCCGATAGCAACCGCACAAGCCTCGGCCATCGAAACTACCGTCTCAGAAATCGATACTACTCATCATCGCTTTTGTCTGCTTTGCGGGTCTCCGGTGCAGAAACATGACTGTGCTGCAGACAGCAGTCTGGGTCGGGTAGGCGGGCTGGCCGCGATCTCAAACGAGGGAAGCACTGGCACTGAGCCGGTTCGCGCGGACCCGAAGAACGCCGCCCTGTGTCCTGAAAAACAGTCGGGGAAGATGCAACTCATTCTGGTGCTACTCGCCTGCACATTGCTCACTGCCTGGAGTGTGAGCCGTATTGACTCCGAATCCGCGGTTCCGACCCCCAGCCTCCCATTGCAAGCGGCCAGCCTCCCGCCTCCAATTGCAGATGTCAAGATGGCGGCGCCTGCTCCGAGCAACGTTTCGTCTCGAGAAGCGGGAGCGTCGAAACCAGCGCAGCCGATTCGCCATCCACAGGCGCTGGTTCGCAAGCCGTCGGCCGGGCGGCCGATTGAATGTGGCAGCGAACATCTCAAGAGCTGTTCCGTAAACGAGTTGTATAAGAGGACGATGGTGCTGGCGAGCGGAATTGATTCATTGTTCGTTGCTTACGACCGTCGAATGATACAGCTGCTGGGGGAGGCACGGAAGCGCCGCCAGGATTCTGCCAGTCAGAAACAGAATCGCTTGCGCCGAGCAAATCTTTCGGCACAGGCCTGGGAGCGAGTACAGCTGGCTTCCTACACCAGCCACGAACAAGTTGACGCGCTACGGTTTCGGGCCGAGCTGATGCGTCGGGTGAACCGGGCTGGTCCGGGGAAGGAGCGGGTCAATGTTTATGAGCATCCGCAATCCTGCCTGGATCTGCACTACGTGGCGGAAGATTTACGACGGCTGGCTGCGGAGCTACGCAAGCCACGCTATGGCAATCGCGCATCGGTTCGTTGAAGCGGTTAAAGTTTACAGCGGATTTTAATTTTTAGGGGCGAAAGCCGCTTTTAATGTTGGTGTTTTATTGGTTGGGCTAAGCAGTGTGCGGAGAAATGCTTGCAGATGTCAAAAAGCGCACCTCAGGCGCTAAAGCGCAGACCTAATTTCAACGGCATAGTGGCACGACCAAGGTCGTGCCCTTCCCGATTTCGTGCTCCATCTGCACTTTTCCGCAGCCCGTAAAAGCGCATGGATCCAGTGTTTTTACGGCCGGCTGAAGTCGAGTCCTTTCAAAGCAACACGGTTAAGGCTCCCCGAGCGGTTTCACAGCAACAGATTTTCCAGGCGAATATAGATTTTTAGAGAAATACTGAGCGTCAAGGAAAGGGTTATTAGAAGCTTAAATTAGGGTATCAGGATGAGTCTTGTTTTCAGCAGTTCTCGAGGATCCGAGCCAATTGCGCGGTCGTACACAGAGTTTGTCTCACGGAGCCAAGAAGTGGCGTTCGGCGCGCTACTCCGCCACCTCGTTTACGGCGCGAGCTTGCTGGGCTGCATCTTCATTCTCGATGAGGATGCGATTGAGCTCCGAGACCAACTCCATAAAGCGATTCGCATTTTGCTCCGAGACGATGGCCTCGCAGAGTTGCTTCGTGCGTTCTTTTAACCCATCACGCATCCGTCTCTCCTGGGGGTGAGGGAACAACTTTCGCAGTTTTCGCGAAATTGCGAAAGCGGGGAAGCTCCGAATATTTGTTTTTCGGATAGGGAAATTTCCTACAAGAAAAGCTGTCTGGCCGGTGCATAATGTTCCGGAACTTCGATTCGGTTCGCCACGAAAACAATAAGACGCCCCAGTCCTATAAATAACTCGGCATGAGCACAATTCTCAACGTGGACGACACGGATGCGCAACGCTATGCGACTTCTCGCCTGTTACGCCACGCAGGTTTCGCGGTTGTAGAAGCCGCCACTGGCAAGCGCGCCCTGGAAATGGTGAGCGACCGCCCCGACCTGGTGATTCTTGATGTGAATCTGCCGGATATGAGTGGGTATGAAGTTTGTCGCCGCATTCGCTGCGATCAAGTCAGCGCGCGTCTACCGGTGGTTCATCTTTCCGCAACAATGGTCTCGACCGACGCTCGCGTAGCAGGCCTGGATGGCGGAGCCGACGCTTACCTCACGCAGCCCGTGGAACCGGAAGAACTACTAGCCACGGTGCGAGCTTTGTTGCGTGCCCGGCAATCGGAAGAAACGCTTTGGCAATCGGAGCAGCAATACCGGCTATTTTTCGAGGCGAATCCCCTGGCATGTTGGATCCTGGACGGCAACGATGATTCCATTCTCGCGGTGAACGAGGCCGCCGTGCAGATGTACGGTTACACGCGCCAGGAATTCATGGGACTTGCCGTTCGGGATATTGAAGATGCCAGCGGACCACAGCAGGCAGCGGAACGTACGGGAAATGCAACGGCGCAAGGCGCAATGAAGAAGCACAAAACGCAGGCGTGCGCGACATGACAGAAGTTTTGGAGCGCGAACGAGCGCAACGTGAGGAAGACATCCGTCGCCTTCTTTTGCAGAGGGTCCTGCAGGTGCAGGAAGATGAGAGACAGCGCATCGCTCGCGAGTTGCACGACGGAGCCGGCCAACTCATGACCTCTTTGCTGGTGGGGCTGCGCGCCATCACCGATGCCCGACAACTCAAGCCGGTGAAGCAACAGGCCAAGAGACTGCGAAAGATAACTTCCGATACGATTACGGAATTGAGCCGCATGGCTCGTGGTTTGCATTCGGGGATTCTGGATGATTTGGGACTGGCAGAAGCCTTGCGGAGGCTCGTGGACGAATTCTCTTCCGCACAGAAGATCGACGTCGATTTAAAACTCGGCCAACTTCCACCCCTGGCGCAAGTGAAACGGGTGCAGCTTGGGATTTATCGTATCGTGCAAGAGGCGTTGACGAACATAGCTCGTCATTCGCGTGCCCAGCACGTGGCTATAAAGTTTGCGCGGCAGGGGCCGGAGCTTCGACTTACGATCGACGACGACGGGGAAGGATTTGAGTTGGCTAACCTGCTCCAACATCCTTCAGAGCATCTTGGAATCGAAGGCATGCGCCAGAGAGCCGCAATGATGGGTGGGACATTAAAGATCGACTCTAAACCAGGCAAAGGAACCCGGATCGAGGTGCGCTTAGCCGTGAGTCCGGCGGCGGGCAGGCAAAACTAGCGCATATGCCCAAAGCGAACAAAATCCGCGTACTGATTGCAGATGATCATGCCATTCTGCGAGCGGGCCTGCGTATGCTGATCGACAGCCAGCAAGATATGTGCGTAGTTGCGGAAGCTCAGGACGGGATTGAGGCAGTTGAAAAGGTGCGCAGTGCGCAGCCGGACGTAGCGATTCTCGACCTTACGATGCCGCGGTCGGGGGGACTCGACGCCATTCAACACATCGTCAGCGCCGAGCCGGCTCCGCATGTATTGTTACTTACCATGCATGAAGATCCAGCCTACCTGCGCACTGCACTGGCCGCGGGAGCCGCCGGTTATGTCCTAAAAAAGAGTGTGGATGCCGATCTATTGTCGGCCATTCGAGCTGTACATCGAGGACGGCGATACGTTGATTCGGAGCTAGCGGGCGTTCTGGTTCAGGATGCGCTGGTTGGGAAAAAGCGAAAGACGGACTCCGGGGGGCGGCGCCATGTTCTCAGCGAACGGGAGTCGCAGGTTCTTAAGCTTGTGGCCGAGGGGTTCAGCAGCCGAGAGATTGCCGAACACATCTCGATCAGCACGAAAACGGTGGAGGCTTATCGGGCGCGTTTTGCTACCAAGCTGGGACTGAAATCACGGGCGCAGATTGTGGAATACGCCTTGAACCTCGGCTTTCTCTCGCCCGAAAAATTTACTTCGCAGCGGTGAGTCAAGCACGATCCCAAGATCAGGCAACGGCGTCGTCGCGAATCGCTCCCGAGTTCGGACAGGGTAGAAGGATTCTAATTTCTGTACCGGTTGGACTGGAATCTATTTCTAAATCGCCGCCCAGTTGGCTGACGCGCTCGCGCATGCCACGCAAGCCTACTCCAGTGCGGCTCCCTTGCCGCAGTTCATGTTGGCGGTCGGAAGGAATCCCAATTCCCTGGTCGCGCACTCGTAGACTGATTTTTTCTCCCAGCCATGCCAAATCTACAAATGCCGTGTGGCTCTGCGAATGGCGAAGTACGTTTCCCAACGACTCCTGCACAATGCGAAAAAGTGCAATCTCCATCTCGCTCCCCAGCCGCCCCAGGTTCTGGTCGCATTGGAAGGTCACGGTGATACCACTGCGTTTGCCAAACTCGTCAATGTACCAGGCCAGCGCTGTGGCCACTCCCGCTTCATCCAGCAATGGGGGGTGCAACAGGTGCGACATGGTGCGAATATTGCGCACGATCTCATCGACCATGGAAGCATTGCCGAGCAGCGCCTCCCTGCCACGGTCGCTGAGTTTATCTGCCTCCATCGATATCAGAGAGGTGTTAATGGATAACGCCGCGAGCAGTTGTCCGACGCCATCATGCAGTTCCCGGGAGATTCTACGATGTTCGTCATCCTGCATTGCCAGCAGCCGGCGGGAAAGTTCGCGCAGGTTCCGGTTGGCGCTCTCTAACTCGACAGTCCGCTCCGCCACGCGGTTTTCGAGCGTCCGATTCAGTTCGGCCAGTTGTTGCTGTGCCTCTTCGGCTTCCTTCGCCTGTTGACGGGCCAGGCGTTCCGCGCTTTTGATACGCAGCAGAGCGGCAACCGTTGCCGCCAATTCGGCCCGGTCCACCGGTTCGGTCAGGTAAGCGTCAGCGCCACCCTGCAAGCCGCGCACTCGCGACTGGGAATCCACGAAGCTGGCCGACAGCTGCAAAATCGGGATATGAGCGGTGGCCGGATTCCTTTTGAGCAAGCCACAGATTTCAATCCCGGACTTGTCGGGCAGGTTTACGTCCAGGGTGATCAGATCTGGTTCTTCCGACACACGGGCCAGAGCCTCGTTGCCGCTACGAGCTTCGATCACGTCGTAGCCGACGTCGCGAAGCGCCCGAGCTATCGTATAGCGAAGCGAATCGTTGTCATCGACCACCAGAACACGCGTTTTGTTGGCGTCAATGCCAGCCGGGTTAAAGTCCCGCACTACTGCTCCTTCTTCAGCCAGTGGTCAGGCGTGCTGTTCCTGATTGGTTCGCAGGGACGAAAAAGGTATCCCCGCCTTTTTGAAAGCCGCCTGGAAATGTTCCAGGGAGAGCTCGCGCGAATTGGCGTCTTTTGAGATGATCGCGATTGCTTGTCCGAGGTTCTTTTTTTCCTCAGCACTTAAGTGCTTTGAGGTATGAACGATGACTGGAATGCTGGAGGTGTTCTCGCTCGCTTGAAGTTTCCGCAATACTTCGAATCCCGAGATTCCCGGCATGACCAAATCGAGGATCACCAGGTCCGGGTGTTCTTGAGCGGCCGTGCGGAAAGCATCCTGTCCTTCCGCCACCTCGGTGAAGCGGAAGTGATACTGGGAAAGCATGTTCTTGACGAGATAACGCGAGACCTCATCGTCGTCCACCAATAAGATGTGATGGCGCGATGTGCCCCGGGCGGCAGCATCAAGTTTCTCGATGAGCCACTTGCGCTCGACGGGCTTGGCGTGAAAAGCGTCCGCACCCAGCGCGAGGGCTTTTTCTTTGTTGTCCACCACCGTAACCACGAAGACCGGAATGTCCGCCGTTTCCGGATCATTCTTAATGTCCTGCAGCAAGTCCCAGGAGTGCTCTCCCTCGAGAAGCACATCGAGCACGACGGCGCTCGGACGGAACTCCTTCAACGCCCGGCGAGCCTCTTTCAGATCTCTCGCGGCAACCAGCTGGTAGGAACTATGATTTAAATACTCTTCGTAGATAAAGAGCGCTTCCCGGTTATCTTCCACAACGAGCACAGGGATTTTATCGGCGTTGAACGCATGCTTCTCGTCCGGCGCATAGGACACTGTAGTGGGGCCGCCGAACCGAATGGGAATCGTGGCATAGAAGGTAGATCCCACACCGGGTTCGCTTTTAACGTGCACGTCGCCGCCCAGTAATTGGGCGAACTTGCGGGAAAGCGGCAGCCCTAATCCGCTGCCCTTAAATTTCCTTTGCGGGTTTCCTTCTACTTGAGTCCACTCCTGGAAGATGAGTTCCTGGTCTTCGGTTGCGATCCCAATTCCTGTATCTGAGACTGCGAAGACGACGGTATGTCCCTTTCCTCGAGTCTCAGGATTTGCGAGACGTTCGCCTCATCGCTATACACCTCGGGCAGATCGACCGGTTCCTCGACTACCAGGTTGACGGAAGAATTCTGGACGAGTAGTGGACGAAGCATGCCGCGGAGAGCCGCAAACAGGCTTTCGACCTGGAAGTCAACGGGGCGGATGGTCACTTTCCCGGCTTCCACCTTCGCGAGATCAAGCAGATCATTCACCAGATCGGTTAAGTCCTGGGCGGATTTACGAACGAATCGTACCTGCTTCTCCTGCTCGGCGGTGAGATCCCCGTCCAGCCGATCAAGGAGAATTTGGGTGAGAGCGGTAATCGAGTTCAGGGGCGTCCGGAATTCGTGACTCATATTCGAAAGGAAATGGGTTTTGAGTTCGGACGTTCTTTGCAGAAAATCGGCGCGATCATTCAATTCGGCATAGAGAGCCACGACGCCGCGATTCGTTTCATCGAGTTCATTGTTCAGCTGCGCCAGTTCTTCCTGGCGGCTCTTAAGTGCTCGATGGTGGAGAGGAGTTGGTTGAGTTCTTTTGAGGAGAAGGCGGCGAATTGCGGCGGGATCCTCTTACCGAGACGCACGGTGGTGCCGGTGCGTGGGTTGCTTTCAATGGTGAAAGAATCCATCAATCGCTTGGCGCCAATAATGCCTAACCCCATCCCGGTCGGCGAGATGTACCTTCCGCCCATAATCTCATCGAGGTGCGAAATGCCTTTGCCCTTGTCATGGAACGTAATCAGCAGCATTCTGTGGGGCCCGTTCTCAATGCGGAACTCGGCGCGTCCGCCGCCTCCATACTGAAACGTATTGCGAGCGATTTCGGAAACTGCGGTAGCAATGCGGGTTTGGTCTTGTGTGTCGAACTTCAGAGCGGCAGCGACGGTGCGGGCTTTCTGGCGAGCGAGTACCACATCATTCTCTAGCCGAATGTCAATGGAGAAGAGGTTGACCGACATACCTATGTGCCCCAAATGGATCAGGAAAAGACCTTGGCAACGAAAACTGTTACATCATCCCGCCGGCGGCTGAAGTCGCGATGCAACATGGCCGCAATCATGCTGGCATGCTTGTTCAAGAGTCCGGGGTAGCGCTCCATATCCCAACGCGACGCCAGCCCGTCGGAATGCATAACAAGTAGATCATCGCTCCTCCAGGGGTAGGAGAACTCTTGGATTCGGCTCGCGTGTTGCCCGGCAGTTCCGTTATGCGAAGGTAAGCCGCGGCTGGAACCAGGAGAAACGATGTTGCCGGAAATGTTGCCCACTCCTGCAAACACCAAAAGCTTTTTCTGACAATCGAGTTTGGCTACAGCCACCGCGGCTCCGCGTGTCTTTTTTAGCGCGTGATGAACCTCGTTCACAATACTGGCCGGTTCCAGATAGCGAGTCTGAGCGAGAACCTGCGTCGCTTCCTGTGCGGCCTCATTGGCTAGAATTCCATGTCCCAAGCCATCGGCAATCATGATCAACATGCCGTTCGAAATGACACGAATAGCCCACTGATCGCCACAAACTTCTTCCCCCGCGATCGGCTCCGAGACGACTCCGATTTCGACGGGAATGTGGCGCGCGGGGTCGGTTCCTCCCAACCAGAAGTCGGCGCGAATGACGGTCCCAATACCTGTGACGGAATAAATTTCAAACGCGTCGCAAAGCCGACGAATGGCTCCCAGCCCCGATCCCATTGAGCCTGTAGTCGAGTGACCATCGTTCATGGCTCGACTGATGTCGGGGATGCCCGGACCGCTATCAATAGCGATGACCCGCAAGCAGGAGTGACCGTGCTGCGAAATCGGCTGGATCATGAGGCGGCCATTCTGCGCGTGTTTAACCAGGTTGGTGGCTAGTTCAGTAGTTGCGATCGCCACGGCGCCACACTGCTCTTCTTTAAAGCGCAGTTGTTGAGCGCAAGCCACCGCGTGACGGCGGGCTTCCCCAGTTCGGCTGGATTCTGATACTTCGATTAACATTGGACTGCCCACTATTTCCAGCGCGTTATGGTGACCGTCGTCCCGGCACCGATGCGCGAGCTGATTTCAAACTCGTTTACCAGTCGCCGGGTTCCACCCAAACCAAGGCCCAGGCCGGAGCCGGTGGTGAAGCCGTCGCGCAATGCCAGTTCGATGTCAGGAATGCCAGGCCCGTTGTCTTTGAAGATCAGACGTAGCCCGGTACGGGGACCGTTGAGCGTTTCAGCCTGCATGGAACCGCCTCCTCCGTAGATCATGGTATTGCGGGCCAATTCGCTGGCCGCGGTCACGATCTTGGTCTGATCCACTAAGGTGAATCCGAGCTTGGTGGCAAGCTCCCGGACCCGTCGTCGCACCGCCACCACATCAATTTCGGCTTTGATGGGTAGGTTCTCAGTTGAGAGAAGCGCCATACTGGTCACTGCTCCCTTTCACGGCCGATCGCAGCAGATCCATTCCCGCATCCACGTTCAGGGCAGTGCGAACCCCGGCCAATGAAAGCCCAAGTTCCACGAGAGTGATGGCCACGGCCGGCTGCATTCCAACCACGACGGTTTGCGCATCCAGAACACGTGACATCGCGGCGATGTTTCCCAGCATGCGACCGATGAAAGAATCGACAATCTCAAGGCTGGAGATGTCGATCAGAACGCCACGAGCTTCGGTATCGCTGATCATCTGGGTGAGGTCTTCCTGCAGCCCCATGGCGAGGCGGTCGTGCATATCCACCTGAATGGTGACCAGCAGGAATTCGCCCATTCGTAAGATTGGAATTTTTTCCATCTAGCGCTCCTAACCCTTTTGGTTATCGCGCGTGATGTGAAGTCCCAACCGTTGCAGAGCCAACGCAAAAGCGGAGGCCATGGTCGCCTTGGTGGTGACATCAAGCAGATCAATTCCCAAATGCACGATGGTTTGCGCAATTTGCGGTCGAACTCCACTGATAATGCAGTCGGCGCCCATCAGTCGGGCCGCAGTCACCGTCTTGAGCAGGTGTTGTGCGACGACAGTATCTACGGTGGGCACACCGGTGATATCCACGATGGCGACCCGGGAGTTGGTTTGCACAATAGCCTGTAACAAGGACTCCATGACCACCTGGGTGCGTGCACTGTCCAAGGTACCGATCAGCGGCAAAGCTACTATGCCTTCCCACAGCTTAACAACCGGGGTGGAGAGCTCCAGCAATTCTTCCTGTTGCCGACGAATGACGTCTTCTCTGGATTTTTGAGAAACCTCGGTGGTATAAAGACCCATTTCGTCCAGCAGTTCCGTCGCGGCCCACAGCTCGGTGGCGAGCGCCTCGGCCTGTCCCCGGTATTGCCGCTGGATTCGGTTGAACAGAAGGCGCTTCACCGAGAATACAAAGGTCGCGGTCTCCATGGAAGTGAATCCCAGCTGGGCACGGCTGCGAGAGATGTCGTTCAGCATGTTTCGAACCGAATCCCAGGCGGGTGATTTGAAGTTGTGGCCCCCGGTCTGCAGGGCTTGCCGCATCAAGCTGAGAAACTGTGAGCATTGATTTCGGAACTCGGATTCCTTAATCAGATCTGCCCGCCGAGTGGCCAAGGCAATTTCCTGCATCCACTCCGTTAGAACTCCCTCTTCATCTCGCGCGAGAATGTTGGCCATCGCAAGGCCGACCTGATTCTGCGGAAGAGCACTCATGGCTGAACCCCCAAAGAAAAACCTGGTGATGAGTCGAACTGTACTGGGATAGGACGGTGCGAATCCCCGCGAAAAGCAAGCATTATATATCAGTAGAGGGCACGCCGATT
>QIAI01000031.1 GCA_003224995.1 Acidobacteriota bacterium | reverse complement strand
CCTGCACCAAAAAGTGCCTGGAGGCCGGGGAGAAAATGGTCGTGGTAACGGACGGCGACCAGAAGATCCTGAATGTAGAGAACCCGGACGCGCTCAAGGGGCACGAAGGACATCACGTTGCCGTGAGCGGACAGGTGACGGGCGAGTCGATCCATGTGACGAGCGTGAAGATGTTGTGAGCTGAATTCAGGATGAGCAATGGGGCGGCTTTCGAGCCGCCTTTTGATTTTTAAATCAGTCGTCGGTCGTTGGTGCTCGGTTGTCGGCAAAACCCATTCCCACGACGGCTGAATATGAAACAACGACAGACGCGGCTTGCTAGCGCACCACTCCTTCGAGCGGGGAACTGGCTGTGGCGAAGAGTTTCTTCGGCATGCGGCCAGCGAGAAATGCCTGGCGGCCGGCGAGCACGGCATTCTTCATGGCTTCGGCCATGAGAATGGGCTCCTGGGCGCCCGCGATGCCGGTGTTCATGAGGACGGCGTCGGCGCCAAGTTCCATAGCGATCGCAGCATCGGAGGCGGTTCCTACGCCGGCGTCGACAATCAGCGGAACACCCGTGATCAGTTCCCGCAGGATGCGAATGCTGGCTTGATTCTGTATTCCCAGACCGCTGCCTATAGGCGCGCCTAGCGGCATGATGGCGGCGGCGCCCGCATCGAGCAGGCGTTTCGCGAAGACGACGTCATCGGAAGTGTAGGGAAGAACGGTGAATCCTTCCTTCACCAGGACGCGAGTGGCTTCGAGCGTGGCCTGCACGTCGGGGTAAAGGGTGGCTTGGTCGCCAATGACCTCAAGCTTGACCCAATCAGAAATGCCAACTTCGCGGGCCAGACGCGCGGCGCGGATGGCTTCGTCGGCGGTGTAGCATCCAGCGGTATTGGGGAGCAGGAAATACTTATTGGGATCGATGTAGTCGAGCAGGGATTCCTTGCTGCGATCGAGATTCACGCGGCGCACCGCGACGGTGACCATATCGGCGCCGCTGGCTTCGAGGGCGCGAGCCGTTTCCTGAAAAGACTTGTATTTTCCCGTGCCGACGATCAGGCGCGAGCGCAGTGGGCGACCGGCAATAACCAGGGGGTCCGACATAGTTTTATTGTAATGAAAGCGGGCGCGGGGCGCACAAAATCAATCTCCGGTAATGTGGCTGACCGCGGGGGCCGCTTCGGCATTGGCATACACGTCGTCGATGAGACTGCGATAGCGTTCTTCGACCGCGCGGCGGCGGAGTTTCATGCTATGGGTCAGCATGCCGTCCTGAGGCGTGAACTCGTCGGCGAGCAGGATGGCTCGTTTGAGCTTCTCGAAGCGAGCCAGATTCCGGTTAACGTCCTCAACAATACGGTCGTAGAGCTCTTTTACGAGGGGATTGTGAACAAGTTCGGTGCGGGAAGAGTACGTGATTTCATTGTTGCGGGCCCAAGCCTCAAGCATGGGGAAGTAAGGGGCGATGAGCACAGCCGGAAACTTTCGCTTGTCCCCGACCACGATAGCCTCCGCGACCAGAGCGTTGTGCTTAAGCGAGTTTTCGATCGGCTGCAGCGCAATGAACTTGCCGCCGGAGGTTTTGAGGAGGTCTTTTTTGCGGTCCGTGACAGAGAGATAGCCGTCGCCGTCGAGATTTCCGATGTCGCCGGTCTTGAACCAGCCATCGGTAAACGCTTTTTCAGTTTCGGAAGCCTGCTTCCAATACCCTTTGAACACGGAGGGGCCGCGGACCAGAATTTCGCCGTCCTCTTCGATTCGGACTTCAATGTTGCCGAGAGGCTTGCCGACGGTGCCGAGTTTGTGATCGCGGGGTGTGTTGACGGCGATGACGGGCGAAGTTTCGGTGAGGCCGTAACCCTCGTGGATGCGAATGCCCACGTGCACAAACCATTGGGCCAGTTCACGTCCCAATGGCGCGCCGCCGGAGATGAAGACTTGACCCCGCCCGCCCATGCCGGCGCGAATTTTGGAGTAGACAAGCTTATCCGCGAGTTTCCAGGAGAGGGAACGCGGAGTCTTGCCGGCCAAGACTTCTTTTTCGTGGGCGCGGCCAACCGACAGCGCCCAATGAAAGATCTGTTTTTTGGGGAAGTCTTTGGCTTTCAGATCCGCCTGGGCGTGAATTTTCTCGTACACCCGGGGCACGGAGACGAACATCGTGGGACGGATCTCGAGCAGCGTCTGGGAAAGCTGGTCGACAAAGGGACAATACGCCAAGGTGACGCCGTTGTAGAGCAGCGCGAAATCGACGTGGCGCGCCGTGACATGCGACAACGGCAAAAATGATAGGCTCACCTGTTCGCCGGGGAACTCGAAACTTTTCAGAGAATACTCGATGTTAGAGGCGAGATTCCCGTGCGTGAGCATGACACCTTTGGGAACGCCGGTGGTGCCGGATGTGTAGATTATGGTAGCGAGATCGTCGGAGGTGATGCGCCGGGCGCCCGCATCGAGGCCGGGGTCGCCATTTTCCGGACCTTCGCGCATGAGTTGCGCCATCCCGAACGCCTGCGTGCTTTCGACCGGGTCCATGACCACGACTTTCTCCACCGGCGTTTGTGCTCGGATCGACTCCAGTTTTCGGAGTTGAGCTTCGGTGGAGAGAAAGATGACGCGGCAGCCGGCATCCTGCAAAATAAACTGAGTTTGCTGGGCCGTGAGGGTGGAGTAGATGGGCACGGAGACCGCACCGATAAGCTGGCAGGCGAAGTCCGCTGTCGTCCATTCGGGCCGGTTCTCGCCTAGAATAGCAACGCGGTCACCCTTCGCAATCGTCCAATTTAGAAGTTTGCGAGCGGTTCCTGAGACGTTACGATAGAGTTCTCGCGAAGAGATAGATGCCCAGCCGCCGGAAGCTTGGCGATGCATCGTGACACGAGGATTATCCCGTCCCACGATGGCGAAAAAGATGTCGTTCAGAGTGGCGAGGCTCATTCTGAACCATGCGCTCCGAAGGTGCGAGGCAAATGGCCTCGAGCGCGGACTCGCGCCCATAGGAAAATGCTTTTGTGGACAGAGCCGGACCCGAGCAGAAAAATGTCTGCCGAAAGACCTGGCAAGCTTAGGGGGCCTCGTTTCATACGAAGGATTTCCTATGCATCTAGAAATGTAATGAATTGGGATTGGTTAACGCAATGATAAATACGAAAGCCTTATGTGGTGAATTTCAACGACGGGCCGAAAAACCCGAATGGTGAGGAGGGGCAAGTGGAAATGGCAGCAAAACAGAAGAGGTTGGCCGGGCTTCTACTGAGCATGTGCCTGGCGGCAGCCGTGGGCTGGCCGGGACAAACGCAGGCGGCTGGGCCGGACGCGATGAAGCTTCACGTGGGGGACGCCGCGCCCGATTTTAAATTGCAGTATTTCGATGGCAAGGATCTCAAGGACGTCAACCTCAGCGACTACCGGGGAAAGAAAAATGTCGTGCTGGCGTTTTACATTTTCGCATTTACCGGGGGTTGAACGGAGCAAATGAAAAACTTCCAGAAGAATCTGCAGAAGCTGGAAGTAGCCGACACCCAGGTCCTGGGTGTGAGCATGGATAGTCCTTTCGCCAACCGGGCATTTGCCGAGCAGATTGGCGTGACCTTCCCGCTGTTGAGTGATTGGGGAGGCGAAGTCACCCAGCAGTACGGAATCTACACCGACAAGTACAAAGCGGCGCGACGCGTAAATTTTCTGATCGGGAAAGATGGAAAGATCCTGGAAGAGCAGGTGGATAACGAAGCCATTGACCCGGCGAAAATTGTGTCCGCCTGCGAGCGGCACAAAGTGAACCGGTGAGCCAGGTTTTTGGAAGCGAAGCGTCTAAGATCGATGTGACAGTAGCCGGCGACCGCTTTGATCACCAGCAGCTGTGATGTTCAAAGTTCAGGCAGTTTGACGCTTCTCGGGTCGGTTGCTATCATCAATGCGCGGGGTGGAGCAGTCTGGTAGCTC
>QIAI01000721.1:1851-2215 GCA_003224995.1 Acidobacteriota bacterium | reverse complement strand
CAGGAAGATGGCACTCTTATCTTTTGCGTGAGGTGAGAAGAAATTAGTTACATCATCATCAAAGAAGGTCAGCCCCGTCGCGCCCAGGTGTTGCGCATACGCAGCCAGGTACATCCTTCCGCCGATGGCACCCGCCTCCAGTTGAACGGCTCGATAGCCGCGGTTCCCGTATCGCTCCAGAATACGTTTTAAATCGGAGAGAAAGAAGATGTCCACGCATGCGTCCGCTGGCAAATCCTGCCCTAGACCAAGATGATGGGCTCGGGCCCGGAATTCCCCTTCCTGCAAAAGTTCTAGTGTGCTCTGCTCACGCCCGAAAAAGTAAGCGCCCGGTTTGAGGCCCTCCACCGAATGCACGATCAGA
>QIAI01000721.1:0-1717 GCA_003224995.1 Acidobacteriota bacterium | reverse complement strand
TCTCTTGGTAATTCTTCTTGCGGCCGACGCGGGAGACAAACTATCTCGCCCGCCGGAGCGGGAGATGGAAAGATCGGTTGCTTCCTGCGCCACTGAGTTATTATTTCCTCTATGGACCCAAGCGAAGAAGCCTCGTGCACCTCATGCATGGCAGGATATTCGACCTCGCGTCCCGAAAGCGGGATTGTTTCCAAACCAAGCGCGGGAGCATCTCTCGGGGCCGGCAGTAAATTGTCCGATGTGCGCCCGATCGGCACGAGGCACAAGGAAACTTCACGCCGCGTATCCAGATCGAGCAGACGGTTCACCTCGGCGTCCACAAACCCGAGAACAATCTCGGCCGGCAGCCCCGAAGCCGCAGACACGGCCAGCAGATTTGCGAGCAGCGTGCCGTTGTCCCAACCGAAATGGCGATAGGTGCGCGCCTGGTATTTCCAGGCGTTCCGCCAGTATGTTCCGCTGCAGCTGATCGTCGCGGGCGCGTGAGCTACCGCGGATTCCATCCCGCTCGCATGAGCCAAATTCCCAAGAAAATCACCTTTTCGCAGAAGCCGTAGCGAAACATCCGCCGGATTGAAGTGATACACGCCTGCATCCAAACCCGGAAGGTCGCAAGTCGCTACGTATAGCTCGATCTCATACAGAGCTCCTGTGCAAGCTGCGGCGCGAAAGTAGATTTCTCCACCTGGATATGCGCGCTGCTTGGTAATTCCCGCCGAGAAATAGAGGAGCCGCGCCAGATCCTGAACGCCAGGGACTGAATCGGCCCGCGATGAAGGCACTGGTTCTGAGATTGCGGCGAGCACGGCCACCCCGGTTTGCGGCACGTCCCGTCGCAGCGGAAGAGGCTCTAGCTCTGGGTAGATCTTGAAAGGCAGCGGCCGATTTGCCCAGTCCATTCGTGCCATCGTGATACTTCCACGTCGCCTGGATATCGCGGTTCTTCATCGGTCACTATGTCAGACTAGCACTTGCACCGGAGCACTGGTGCAAGCACTGAACCAGGGCGACTGCGGATTAAACCTGCATCACGAGCAAACCGGAAGTTTCCTTGAACCGATCCTCCGCCAAATGTCATGTAATTGGTATCGGCTGGTTTGATTCACCCGCAGTTGAAAACCGGTTCCGCGCGCATTCGCGTCATCCGATTTGTAACAAACACCATTCCGCGCGCAATCAAGAAGGCATCGAATAGCAGAGCGCTCATTGAGGCGTCTCTTATTTGAAACAGCCTTAGATTACGAGGAAATCTTGAAGGATGGATACAACATGCGAGCGAACAAACCAAAAACGAAGATTTTGATAGACGGCGGTGATCCCGACGAACCATTGCGGATCAAGAACCTGCTTGGTTTCGTCGATGGGCAAACAACGAACCCAAGCCTGATCGCGAAAAATCCAGAGATGCAACGCCGATGAATTGCAGGGAGCGATACGCGCTTATGTGGAGCAGGCTGCACAAACGTCCCCTCATCGTTTTCGTGTCCTAGCCGCATAAAATTCAGAAGCCCGCCGCACACCGGCTATGCCTTCAGTGCCATTGCGAAGAACGATGTTTAGATTCTGCACACCCTCGCGGCTTCCAGCGCAGTCCAATTCTTTCCTGTGTTCTGAACGATGCAGCTCATATTGCGCCTGCGCTAACTTGTAAGCGTCATACGCCCGTGCTTTATCATTCCTATCAGGTTTGAACCACTGCGCGTTCGATCTATAGCTT
>QIAI01000030.1 GCA_003224995.1 Acidobacteriota bacterium | reverse complement strand
AGCATCTCCTTGGTCGCAAGATCCAGGTGGTTAGTAGGTTCGTCGAGCACCAGGAAGTTCGGCGGGTTGTAGAGCATGCGTGCGATTGCCAGCCGCGACTTTTCTCCGCCGGAGAGTGCGCGGATCTTCTTGTCCACGTCTTCGCCAGAGAACTGGAATGCTCCCGCCAGGTTCCGCAACGACCCGAGGCCGTCATGGGGAAAATCCTGTTGCAGCTGCTCGATGACCGTGAGATCGGGATTGAGCAAATCCAAAGCCTGTTGCGCGAAGTAGCCCATATACAGGCTGGCGCCGAGCCGAACGCTCCCGGCATCTGGAGCACTGGCGCCAGCAATCATCTTGAGCAGCGTGGTTTTGCCCGCACCGTTTCTTCCCATGACGGCCCAACGTTCTCCGCGGCGGATGGTGAGATTGAACCCTTCATAAATCACACGCGGGCCGTAACCCTTGTGCAGATTCTCAAGGACGGCCACCTGTTCGCCGGATCGTGGCGGGAGACGAAACTGAAACTTCACCACCTGGCGCTTCTTTGGCAACTCGATCTTTTCGATCTTGTCCAGCGCCTTGATCCGGCTCTGCACCTGGGCCGCTTTGGCGGCGTGCGTCCTGAAACGATCAATGAAGCGTTGTTCCTTGGCAAGCATGGACTGCTGCCGGGCGAACGCTGCCTGCTGGTTGGTCTCTCGGATCGTCCGCTCGCGCTCGTAGAAGTCATAGTTGCCGGAGTAGGTGATGATTTCGCCGCCATCAATTTCTGCAATCTTTGAGACCAGACGATTCATGAACTCGCGGTCGTGCGAAGTCATCAGCAACGCGCCAGGAAATGACTTGAGAAACTGCTCCAGCCAGATGATGGATTCGATGTCGAGATGGTTCGTCGGTTCGTCCATCAGCAATACGTCCGGCATTCCGAGCAGGACGCGCGCCAGTGCAACGCGCATCTTCCATCCGCCCGAGAGAGCGCCCACGTCGCCGTCAATCTGATCGTCTTTGAACCCCAACCCGTGGAGCACTTCACGGGCTTGCGATTCGAGCGCGTAACCGCCTAAATGCTCGTACTCCTCCTGCACATGACCGAAGCGCTCAAGAATGCGCTCCATGTCATCAGCTTTTCCTGGATCGGACATCTCGTGCTGCAAGGCTTCAAGCTCGTGGTGTAGATCGCCGACGCGTCCGCTGCCTGCGATCGCTTCGTCCAGGACCGAGCGGCCCTGCATTTCCTCGACGTCCTGGCGAAAGTAGCCGATCGTCAACTTCTTGGGGACGGAGACCGCACCCTCGTCGGGAGTTTCCTCGCCGACCACCATCCGGAAGAGCGTTGTCTTGCCCGCCCCATTGGGACCGACCAGTCCAACCTTTTCACCAGGATTCAACTGAAACGAAGCGTCCACGAAGAGCAACTGCTTGCCATACTGCTTATTGATGTTTGAGAAAGAGCTCATTTTGGAGGAGCAACTCGCTGCACGCTGCCTCTTCCAGTGTAGCCCGTCCATGCGCCCATGCTCATGATCACGCCTTCTATGATCGCGGCCAACGGGGGTTCCGTGCAGCCGATCTCCGCAGATCATAGAAGATCAGAGTCTTGCTTAGTGCACGACGCTCTCCTTGGAGGTGCTGGCCTTCTCCGCGATGACCACGAAGACTCCCAGAATCTGAGCGGTCTCCACTGGAAGGAAGCCTTCGGTCTGGGCCTGGGTGAGGTTTTTTTCTGCGTTGGATTCCCGCAGGCTTTTGAGAAAGCGATACTCATATCGCGTCTCAGCCAGTGTCGGGGGCTTTTCCATAATCAATGCAAATCCGCTAAGCGCAGCCAGTGTGTGTGGGCTGAGGCGATAGCCATCCGCCGCGCCCTTGTTCATGTTTTTCTGGACATTGCCGGAGGAAAGCGCGTGCACCAGCAGGTACTGATAAGTCTGCGGCGGAACGGCAGACTTTTCCATGGTTAGGTCAGCGCCACGGCTGCCCGTGATTTTGAAATCGGTGAGGCGGTAGCCGGCGGCCGCGAGTTCGTTGAGTTTCTGCTGCGCACCAGTGAGATCGCTGGCCTTGATGGCGAGAACCTGGCGATCCATTGTCCCTTCCGCTTCGCTCGAGGGCGAAGGGGCGACGATAGAGTTTGGGTCAGAAGGGTTTCTCAGCAGGGCCAGCTTAGTGGTCACGGCCACGGTCCTGGCAAGTTCCCGTACTACGCCTTTGGAGTCGCCGCCAAACACACCGCCTGATAATGTGCCGATCACCTTGTCCTCAAAGACAAGCTGGCCGCTGGTGCGGTCGATGTAGTGGAGGGTAACGAAAATACGGGCGGCGCCGATTCCGACACCGAGGTAGCGCTTGCCTCGACTGCCTTGATCGAAGCCCGTGATGGTACCGGTAAGACGAAGTACGGGAGTATTTTCCGCAGAGGGATTTTCGCCGGACGCCAACACTTCGCTGAATTTCTTGGACTCTTTCAGTTCGTGAACCACCTCCTGGGGCAAGTTCGCGAGGTAGTCAGGAGGCAATTCCACGCCGGGCTGAATGTCGAAGTTCTCGACCTGGATGACGTGGTACTTGTCCTTCAAACTTCCTTCGCTGGTATTCGCTGTCTGACTCAGGGTGAAGGTGCTGAACAAAGTGATGCAGAAGAGCGGAACTGCAAGGATGGGTTTGCGCATGAGACGGCCCCCTGCGGGCGTGGTTGCCTTGACGGGTTGAGCAGACCACAGGTTCGTCAACAATGCAGTGAGGTGCGAGACAACCGCATGTGACAACGTGCGGATGCTAACAGATGCTGAGGTATTTGTGCGGCCTTCGATTTACGCGGCGCGATCTGTGAATGGCGCGCTTTCTGCTGGCAAGCTAGCGAATTTTGTGGGCAGACCGAGTACGCGCAAGCGAACCGCGTCCAGCAACCAATCGGGCAGAATTCGCGGAAGCAGGGTCAGTAAGCTGGCATGGTTGCCGACTCGGTAGCGGATGTGTGGACGGTCGCTGGTCAGGGCGTGGTCGATGGCTTGGGCAACCACCTCCGGTGAACTTCCCTTCATGGCGTTACCCCGGCTCGTCAGGCTCCGCAGCATCTCTGCATATTGCACGCGGCCCAGCTCAGGAAGGCTTTGGACCACGGTCTCGACATCGCCCAGGGTTTTCTCTACGGCGGGCGTCGCAATGGAGCCGGGCTCGATTGTGCTCACGCGTATTCCAAACGGATGCAATTCGAGACGCAAGGTGTCACTCAACATTCCAAACGCGCTCTTGCTGGCGTTGAGCGGGCCACCGAAGGGAATGGCAATGTGGGCGCCCACCGAGGTGACGTTCACGATGCGTCCGTGCGCCGTGCGGAGTGCAGGCAGAAAGGCCTGCGTGACCGCGAGCTGGCCAAACACATTGATGTCGAAAATCTTCTGAATATCTCGGGCGGAGGCATATTCGAGGGGGCGCACCATCCCGATTCCGGCGACATTGACCAGTCCATCCAAACCCGAGTGCCATTTGGATCTCACCTGGGCGGCCGCTGCCACTATCGAAGAACGATCCTCCAAATCCATCAGCACAGGCGTGATGCCGTGCAGGCCTTCGCCTTTCAGCCTCTCGCCATCCTCTGGCTTGCGAACGGTCGCGAAGACTTGCCAGCCTGCTCTACTCATTTGCAAAACACTGGCCAAGCCGATGCCACTGGAGGCGCCTGTAATCACGACGGATTTGGTGCGTTCATGCATGTCGAATTCCTTCAATAATGGTTACTCGTTTTTAGATGTGCACGGCTCTTTCTGGATGCAGTTGGCGTGTTCACAATTTGAGCGGTATGGACGGTTTTTG
>QIAI01000720.1:1773-2762 GCA_003224995.1 Acidobacteriota bacterium | reverse complement strand
AGGCTGCTCAAGATTTGGAGCAGAAAGTGTTTGTTCAGTAGGCCTGGTTCGTGGACAGTTTGCAACGGTTTCGCCAAGTCCGGGAAAATTCGCGCGCCTTCGGCGCGCTTGAATCGAAGAGCGGGCGCATCGCACTGATGGTTCAGCCGTCCCCACGGACGGAGACTTTCTTCGACTCCCACCCGGCGATGAATCGCCGGCTACTTTCAAGCGCTCCTCCGGGGCGGCGGTGGCACCGGGAAAGGCAAAGCTTTGCGGTTTAACAAATTTTCGACCGCAAAGCTCGCCGATGCCAATGTCCATTTAGCGCCTGTGTCCCGAGCCGGGCGAGTGGGACGGTGCACCGCCACCCGACGCTCCCCGATTACCGCCTCCAGTGGATGGCTGAGGATGGCCGCCGCCACTATTGCCGTAACCCGCAGGCCCTCGCGAGGGAGACTCTCCTCGCATGGGCGCATTTCGTTCCGAACCGCGCGGCGTCACGATGGGTTGTCTCATCTCTAACGGCGGTCGAGAGTAGCCTCGCGGAGAATCCTGACGCGGCGAACCTTGAGAGCCCCCGCGTGGGCCTTCCGATTCTCCGAAGCGCCCGGGAGACTCCTGTATAGATCCGCGGGACTGTGGTGTGAACTGTCTCCAGCCTCCGCCAGTTCCGGATTCGCGCTGCTGCATCTTGGATTCCCCGGGTAGCGAAGATCCCGGAGCTGAAGACTGTTGCGGCGACCGGGACGTCGGTCCAGCGCTCCCATGCTGACCGGGAGACGAATCAGAGAACCGGCGCCAGCCTCCTGCTCCATCCGAAGCAGACGATTTTTCTACATTGTTGCGGCCGGACGAATTTATGGGCGAAGCCAAGGTTCCCCGCGCCGGCTGGTTCTCGGCACCAGCATGGTTTGAGTTAGCCTGGTTTGAGCCAGCGTGGTTGGGCCCCGCGCCTGACCCAAAGTGGCGCCAGCCCTGATCTTCCATGGTCCTTCCCGATGGCTGAA
>QIAI01000720.1:0-1759 GCA_003224995.1 Acidobacteriota bacterium | reverse complement strand
CGCACTCCTGGGTTCGGCGTTGGAATGGAAGTGGCGGCAACACCTCCCCGGGGTTTCTGCCCGGGGCCCGCCACATTCGCTACTCCCCGCCCCGGCTCACCGTTGACGGCCTTGAATTGACAATTGCGCTCAATCGCCTGCTGCACTTGAGCTGCCTGCTTATCGAAAGGCTGCGGCGCGGGTCCTGGGTGGGACTTGGTGAAAAATCGCTGCGCCTCGCCTCCGCGCTGCAACGTGCCTGCGGCAGCGGGACGGTTGCTCACCGACAGGGCTTCGCGGGTTGGCACCACGGGCAGATTTCCGGCCATCATGCGCCCGTTGTTAAATTCTTCGCGGCTCACGACTCCTGGAGCCTGACGTCCGGTGCCAAAACGATCTACTGGAACAGTCGAGATCCCCTGACGGACTCTCTCGTCCATGGTGGCCCGACGCAAGTTGGAATAACCGTTTCCGGAGCGAAGCGGGGCGAAGCCCCCGAAGCCACGGCCGGGCCCGTTGTGGATATTGATGTTCGTGATGTTGACCACGTTAACCGAGTTGAAGCGCGAGCCATAGCGCCCGTACCACGGGTAGAAGCGGTCACACGGTCCGATCGGCAACCAGCCGGGCGGTATCGCGGATAGCCATAGACCGGACCGGGCCACCACAGCCAGGAGCTGGTGTACATAAACCAGCGGCCGTGGTGATACGGAGCCCAACCCCAAGGTTCATCCGAAACCCAGGTCCATCCCCATCCGGGCTCCCACACCCAGCGACCAGAGCGATAAGGTGCCCAGCCCACGGAAACTGCGGGCACCCAGACCGGACCGTAATCAGGGACGTTGTCCCAGCGTCCATAAGCGTCAAGATCTTCCGACCCGACGTAGTAGCGGTTGGTGTGACTCCAGGATTGGGCGTCGCGGATAGCCCGGTCCCGATCGTTATTCCAGGAATCCCAGCTATCCTTCGACGGGGCCTCATCTTCCTTGTATCGAGCCTGCTCCGCGGTGCCGCGCACAATCACCATTCGGCCTTTCTCCAGGTGAGTGCTGCCCTGAGGAGTGGAAATTTCCGCCTCGCCCTTGCGCACGATCACCTGCGTCTCGCCTTCCGAATTCACTTCCACGCGATAAATTCCGTCTTTCTGCGCGGGGTGAATGGCGACGTTGGCGGTGTTAATTTCGACGTCAGCTTCGCTGCCCTTGAAAACTGTGTAGTCAACCAGTCCGCGAGCGACTTGTACCTGGATCTGGGTACGCGACAGACTGGCGACCGTAGTCAGCGTGTTGTCGCCAAGACGCAGAATATTGGAATGATCGAGCTGCACTTCAGCCCGGGAACTGACACCGGTCGAGACCTTGTCACTGCTCATGATCGGCTGGTTCACCGGAATCTCCGCGTTGCGTCGAAACATCTCCGTGAATCAAGCTGATGCGCGCTACGCCGGAAGAAAGTTCAACGCCTGAAGCGTTTTCTTGACCGCTTGCATTCGCGAGCGCGAACAACGTCAGTGTCAGTACTCCAACAATTACCGCCAGACGGTTTTTCATGGCCCCACCTCTTGTTTGAACCGCTCTCTCGGGAGAGAGGTCCAGACGTATAAGACAATGCAGTTGCCATGCCAAATGCGGCAAATGATCACTACTGCAGCTATTGTATTTTCAACGTGTTAGCGGGCGCCCTTGAAACCCTTGATTGACCGCGCGATGTTGGTGGCCGAGTACAACCAGAAGTGGTGGATTTCAACCACCGGCGAGATCATCGTGATTGTTGCCTTTTT
>QIAI01000029.1 GCA_003224995.1 Acidobacteriota bacterium | reverse complement strand
CAGAAATCTGACTTGCAGACCGTGGAGCACGCACGGGAATCCTTAATGCCGACCAACTATGGCGAGCGGCTCAGTTCCAAAGAACTCGACGACCTCGTGAGTTACCTGATGCACAACGCTACGTCCAAAGGCCATGCGACCACTTCCGCTAGAGGTGAGAGAACGCCGAAATGAGACTTGCGCAAACCATCTTGCTTTTCCTGATTAGCGTGTTCGCGTTGTTACTGACTGCCTCCGCCGAGGACGCCCGCACTTTTGGGCTTGAGCCGCTCTCTCCGAAGTTCTGGGACCTGGTGGATCGCAACGCGAAACTGCAAACGGTGGCGAAGGATTTTGGCTTTACCGAAGGACCCATGTGGGATCCGGCCGGATTTCTGTATGTAAGCGACGAGACCATCAACAAAATTTTCCGCGTTTATCCCGATGGAAAAAAGGAGGAAGTCATCGCCCTGGGCGATCCGGACGGCAACACCTTCGACCGCCGGCACCGCCTGATCGATTGCGCGAGCGTGCTGCGCGCGATCATCGAGGTGACTCCGGACGGGAAATATAAAATTCTCGCGGACCGCTATGAGGGGAAGAAACGGAATAGCCCCAACGACGTCATCGTCGGACCGGATGGCGCACTCTACTTTACGGATCCGACTCTTGACCTGGTTAAAGGAGAAAAGCAGGAAATCCCTTTTCAGGGCGTGTACCGTCTGGACGCAAGTGGCAAGCTGCGCCTGCTGACCAAGGATCTGATCCAGCCAAACGGACTGGCCTTTTCCCCGGATGGCAAGCACTTTTACGTCGACGACGATGAAACGAGAAATATCCGCGTATACGACGTTGCCGCCGACGGCACGCTCAGCAATGGCCGCATTTTTGGCGAGGAGCCCGGCGGGAAGGACGACGGCGTTCCAGACGGCATCAAGGTGGATAAGAACGGCAACCTGTTCATCACCGGGCCCAAGGGTATTTGGGTATGGGACGCAAAGGGCAATCACCTGGGAACAATTGTGCTGCCGGAACAACCGGCAAATTTGACCTGGGGCGACAAGGACTATCGCACGCTTTACATCACGGCAACGACTTCGGTGTATCGCCTTCAGATGAAGACGCAGGGCTTTGTTCCGTACCTGGAACACTGAGACGGTTGCAGCCAGACCCATTTCCTCCGCGACACTCGTTCCTCAATGAGGGAGCGCGAAGGTGAAGACGTCGCTTCCGGCGGAAATGGCGACGTACTGAACTCCATTCACCGCATAGCTCATGGGGGAGGCGTGTATGGGCTGGCCAGTATTGAAATGCCAGAGTGGATGGCCACTAGACGCTTCCACGGCCTCTAAAGATCCCGCATCATCGGCAAAGAAAAGCAGCCCGCCATCGGTGGTCAGTGTCCCGCCAGAGGAATCCGCGCGGCCTACCTGGGGATAACGCCACGCCGTCTTTCCGTCCGCGATGGAAAGCGCCAAAAGAATTTTCTGACCGTGTTCCCCAGGCCGTGTCTTCGTGCCGGTGTTGTAGTAGGTCTCGCCCTTAATGAATTTTCTGGGCGCGGCAAAGTAAAGGTTGCAGGCCTCAAGCGCCATCACGTAGAAGAGCCCGGTGTTGGGATTGTAAGAAGGCGAAAACCAGTTGGTGGCGCCCACGACGCCTGGGCAGATGTAGGTGCCATCCGCAGTCGGGATTCGGCCCGACAGGATGGGACGCCCCGCGGCATCCACACCCTTCGCCCAATTCAATTTCTCTACGAAGGGTGTGGCGCGCAGAAATTTGCCGGTGGTCCGGTCCAGCACGTACAGGAAGCCGTTCCGATTGGCCTGCACCAACAGGTGACGCAACGTGCCGTTCTCTTCCGCATCCACCAACACGGGGGTTTCATTCGCATCGTAGTCATAGAGATCGTGGGGCGTGAACTGGAAGTACCATTTGATTTTTCCGGTGTTGGGATCGATCGCGAGAACACAGGCGGTGTAGAGGTCGTCGCCCGGCCGGGAATCTCCAACGTAATCGGGCGCCGCGTTGCTGGTGGTCCAGTACACGGTATCGAGCTCCGGATCGTAGGTTCCCGGCATCCAGGTGGTGCCCCCACCATGCAGATAGGAATCGCCAGGCCAACTGGAGGAACCGAATTCTCCCGGCCCGGGGATGGTCCACAAGCGCCACTTCAGCTTTCCGGTTGACGCATCATAGGCAGCAACGAATCCGCGCACGCCGGAATCCCCTCCGGAGGTTCCCACGAGGACCGCGTCTTTCACAATAAGCGGAGCACTGGTAGCGCCGTAGTGTTTCGCCTTGTCGGCGTATTCGACGTCCCAAAGCAGGCTGCCGGAGCGAGCGTCAAGACAGAGCAGGTGGGCATCATCGGTTTCGCTATAGACAAAATGATTCCACACCGCCACGCCGCGGCTTTTGTGAGCGGCGGCGTCATCCAGCAGACCAGAACTCAAGGCGCGTTGGTAATGCCACACCACCCGTCCCGTGCGGGCATCGAGTGCAAACACGTCATTGGCGGAGGTGACGTACATCATTCCGCGAATGACCACCGGGGTGGCTTCCAGCCTCTCCGAGTTTCCCGGATGGAACACCCATGCGGCGTGCAGCTGGGCGACGTTCGCGGTATTGATTTCGTGCAAACTGCTGAAGCGGCTTCCGGTGTAGTCTCCGTTATACGACGTCCAATTTGCAGCCACCGGACGTGCCGTAAGGTCTTCTGCATTTACGTTGATGTCGGCAGCGCCTGCAGACTTTCCTTCCTGCGCCGCCGTGGGCAGGCCTCCGCAAACAGCAGCCACCAGCAAAAGGATGAAAGCGGGCCCACGCCATCTCATGTCAGCGTTTGTCCCCCGTGCCCACCAGCACTTCCTGCAGCGAGCCGCGGTCTACACCGTTCTCATCTTGCAGGTGAAGGGAGACTCGCCCGGGCTTTGCCGCAGGCGCGATCTCCGCTTCGAGTGATACCGGCTCGGTTGGATTCACATCCATCACTGGCATAGTTCCGAGACTCCTACCATGCTCATCATAGAGGCGAGCAACCAGCCGTCCGGAAAAGAACACTCCAAAAACACCGGAGAGCTTGAGCTTGCCATTTTCCAGACCCGTTGCCCGCAGTGGATGGATGAGAATACCCGCGTCGGTCACGCCATGGAACTCCGTTCCGGCTCGGGTGGGAAACCATTCGGTTTCAAAGCTGCAGCTTTCCCCAGGACGCAACCGGCACATTGGACTGTTGATCTCGGCTTCGAGGTAGTAGGGACCGGCATCGGAGTCCTTGCTCAAGGAAGGCACGCCTTCGCTGCTCAATCTGACTTCCGGCCCGTTGGTCCAGAAGATGACGGATGCTTTGCCGGGATAAGTTTTGTTCTGTTCGTATTGGAAGCGCTCGATCATCGCGTACCGGCTCGCGCCATCGACCACTGCCAGCCAGCCTTCGACTGAGTCCAGCCAAATCTCAGCAGCCATGTGCACATAATGTATGGAAGCCAGGCCGTCGTCGCGCACGGAGACCGCAGGATTTTCCGCGGGACCGAAGCGAACATGATAGCGGTTGAGATAGCTGCTGTTCCGGTTGGCGGGGGTGAATGTCCAGAAATCATGGTTAAAAGGTTGCGGAGTGCCGGGGCTCGGCTGATCTTGGCTACCGGCTTTGGCGGTGTCGTATTGTGAAACCGACTGCATCGACCATTCAATAGGATGCCCGGTCAGGTTCTGCATCGAAGCGTGAAAATGGATGCGCGGAGAGTCCGAGTCCAAGCGAATCGTACGCTGAAACTGGACGCCAGTTTGAGGATCGGACGGGCCAGTCAACTCGATTTCGCAACTCTGTCCTTCCGAAAGCTTTCGAAAGGAAAATGGCCCATCGTCCAACAGGTCAGAGCCTCCTGCCCAATGTTGCTCGTCGTCGTTCCCTTCCGGCAACAGCCAGACCTTGTCGCCCCCATAGTTGAACCATTCGCCGACATTGGGCGGGAGATATTTTCCGGCGAACTTGGGATTCACGAACAGGT
>QIAI01000028.1 GCA_003224995.1 Acidobacteriota bacterium | reverse complement strand
ATCTTTCATTTTCCGGATGGGAATGCGTCCATTGCGCGACTCCTGGTACGGAAGCTGATACCCACTGCCATTCCGGGGCACACCATGGATGATGTCGTCACGGCGCGGGCCGATTACAGCCGGCTCGATAAGGATGGGGAGCCAATCCGAATCCGGCTGAACAGCACCGTGGTGCATGTTGTCCATAAGGGCCCAAGTGGAGCTAACCGCGAAGTCGAGGTCGCTTACATGAGCGGCGGCCAACTGGCGGCTGTTCACGCCAAAAATTGCGTATTGGCGTGCTACAACGGGATGATCCCGTATATCTGTCCAGAGCTTCCTGAAAAACAGAAGGAAGCGCTTTCGTATCTGGTGAAAGCTCCGTTGGTCTATACCCACGTCGCGATCAAGAACTGGACCGGATTTCAGAAGTTGGGTGTGCACCAGATCGAAGCGCCGGGAAGTTTTCATACGTATGTGGCGCTCGATTTTCCGGTCAGTCTGGGTGAATACCAGTTTCCCAGCAAGCCCGACGAGCCCATGGTGCTGTTTATGTTGCGCACGCCATGCAAGCCTGGGCTTCCGCAGCGTGAACAACATCGCGCCGGGCGAGCCGAGTTGCTGCGCACACCGTTTGCTACATTCGAACGCAACATCCGCGACCAGTTGGGCAGAATGCTTCCCGGGTTCGATCCAGCTCGTGACATTGAAGGCATCACGGTGAACCGGTGGGCGCACGGTTATGCGTATGGATACAACCCTCTATTTGATCCGGACTGGGCTGAGGGAGAGCAACCATGGGTGGTCGGGAGGCAGCCCTTTGGTCGGATTGCCATCGCCAACTCGGATGCGGGAGCCAGTGCATACACAGATTGTGCGATCGACCAGGCGTATCGGGCAGTATCGGAACTGACGGCCTGAAGCGGATCAACGCATGCCGCGGATTGAAATCTTTTGCATGAGGTGAGGGCCATGAAGAAATGGATTTATGCGGTGATGAGCCTCACCTTGAGCATCCTGCTGCTCTCGTGCACCGCGGACCGTAGGCCCACCCGTGCCACCGCACCCGCCACGGTTGCCGCTGCGACTGCAGGCGCGGCTGGAAAACTGGAAACCTTCAACCTGGTCGGCACTGAGTGGCAGTTGGAAGATCTCGCGGGCAGCGGAGTCGTGGAAGGTGGGCGGCCGACACTCGCCTTTCCGGCGGCTGACAAAGTTTCAGGAAATGGATCATGCAATCAGTTTTCCGGCCCACTGCAGATCAAGGGTAACGAGATCAGGCTCGGTCCGCTGGGATCGACACGCATGGCTTGTCCGGAACCGTCAATGACTCAGGAGACAAAGTACCTGGCCGGCTTGCAGGCAGCCGAGCGTTACGAGTGGAACAACCCCTACCTGCTGATCTACTGCAAAGATCTGGAGAAACCAATGCGTTTCGCACGGTTGGCGACTCCGGCCAAGCCTCCTCGGTAACCCTTTTGTCGGGGTTTTTGGCTCCAGGGCATTATCCGGGTGAGCGGCTTCGATGGTATTTTGAAGATCTGCAGCCCTGACTGCATACTCGCGCGAGTTGCGCACAACGGACGGGGAACGGCATTGTCGCTCATCACAGATGTGCAGGGATATCGCCGCCCAATTCCAGGAACCCAGCCCGAATATCTACATCCCGCATACGTCTCTTCGATCAAACGCGCTCCAACCCAACCCCTGGTGGTGATTCCCCACACGCTCTCCGAGGTTACTGGGCCACAGTTCGGGAAAGAAGACATTGCTCCCGAGATTTTTGATCTCACACGACAGCACGCAGGCGAGCCCCTGGGCGAAAGGATGATCGTCACCGGACGCGTCCTCGATGAAGATGGGCGCTCCATTCCTCACACCGTGGTAGAAATCTGGCAAGCGAACGCCGCGGGCCGCTATTTGCATAAATGGGATCAACACAATGCTCCGCTCGACCCCAATTTCACCGGCTCCGGTCACACCTTGACCGATGCTGAAGGTCGTTACCGATTTATCACCATCAAGCCGGGTTGCTATCCCTGGCGCAATCACTACAACGCGTGGCGCCCGGCACACATTCACTTTTCTCTTTTCGGGCCAGCATTCGCAACGCGGCTGGTCACACAAATGTACTTTCCCGGAGACCCGTTGCTGGCCTCCGATCCCATTTTTAACGGAACGCCGGATGAGGCAGCACGACAGCGACTGATTGCCAATTTTGATTGGGAGACAACGGTTCCGGAAACCGCCCTCGGTTTTCGCTTCGATATCATCTTGCGAGGACGAGAGCAAACTCCCATGGAAGGAAAGGCATGAAATTGCAGCCTACCAGTTCGCAGACGGTCGGACCGTTTTTTGATATCGGGCTGCGACGATTTTGCTGCGCCGACCTGCTTGTGCCCGGCCTGTCGGGCTCGCGAATCACGATAGAAGGAAGGGTTTTGGATGGCAATGGCCTGCCGGTTCCGGATGCGGTGGTCGAGGTCTGGCAAGCGAACGCTCATGGCAAGTATGCTCACCCGGAAGACACGCAGGACAAGCCCCTTGAGTCCGCATTCAAAGGGTATGGGCGCATTGCGACCGATGACCAAGGCCGGTTTCGTATCACCACGATCAAGCCAGGCCCCGTCCCCGGTCCTCGCGGAACGAACCAGGCACCTCATCTTGAGATTTCTGTTTTCATGCGTGGATTGCTCAAACGTCTGGTCACACGCATTTATTTTCCCGACGATCCGCGCAATGGGGCGGATCCGGTGCTTGCATTGGTTGCTCCGGAACGTCGCGGCACATTGATCGCGAAGGCAGCACCAGGGCAACCGGATCGTCTCGCGTGGGACGTGGTTTTGCAGGGTGCAGGCGAGACCGTCTTTTTCGATTGCTGAAGTACTGACATACGACTTATGACCTTGCTGGATCCACTATTCGCTTCAGACGCGATCGACAAGATTTTCGCGGACCCGGCGCGGGTGCAGCGCATGCTCGACTTCGAAGCGTCGCTGGCGCGAGCGGAGGCTAGCGCCAGCGTCATTCCCAGTTCAGCCGTGAGTCCGATTACGAGTCAATGCCGGGTAGATCGTTTCGATTTGGATTCATTAGCAATGACGGCGGTGAAATCGGGGAATCTCGCAATACCAATGGTCAAGCAGTTAACCGAGCTAGTCAGCACGCAAGACGCCGATGCGGCTCGGTATGTTCATTGGGGAGCCACCAGTCAGGATGTGATCGACACTGGTTTGGTTCTACAACTGCGCGATGCATTCGATGTTATCGCCAACGATCTGGAACGGTTGTCTAATCAGCTCGCGCAACTGGCTTCTAAGCACCATGGGACTGTGCTGCCGGCACGTACCTGGATGCAGCATGCGGTGCCGACGGTGTTTGGCCTGAAAGCTGCCGGCTGGCTTGACGCCATGAATCGCCATCGCATTCGCCTGCAGGAGGTACGCCGTCGATCCTTAGTACTGCAGTTCGGCGGCGCTGCTGGAACCCTGGCAAGCCTTCGCGAGCGTGGGTTGGAGGTATCGAAAGCGCTGGCATCGGAACTGCAACTCGAATTGCCGGCTCTCCCCTGGCACACCCATCGCGACCGCCTCGCCGAAGTCGCCACCTGCTTGGCTTTGCTCACGGGAACGCTGGGGAAAATGGCACGGGATATCTCATTGCAGAGCCAGACTGAGGTAAGCGAGCTTTTTGAACCGGCGGACGAAGGACGGGGCGGATCCTCTACCATGCCGCATAAGCGCAACCCGGTTGCGTGCGCGGTTGTTTTAGCGGCCGCGGAACGCGTGCCTGCCCTGGCGAGCATCATGTTAACTGCGATGTCTCAGGAGCACGAGCGTGGCCTGGGTAACTGGCACGCTCGAAATGATCACCGGGTTGGAAGACGATGTCGACCGGATGCGTCTAAATATCGAGATGACGTGTGGCCTTATCTTCTCCGAAGCGGTCAGCAAGGCTTTGGCAAAATCCATCGGGAAGGCGGCCGCTCACGAGCACATCGAAGCTGCCTCGCGAAAAGCGCTTGCGGAGAAGAAGCATTTACGAGAGGTGCTGGCAGGCGATGCAAGCGTTACCGCGCATTTGAGTAAGGCACAGCTCGAAAAGCTTTTTGATCCGGCAGGCTACACAGGTGCCGCCGCTCAGTTCATTGATCGAGTGCTGGCTGAGAGCAAGTCTGGAAATCCGTAGGACTTTTTCATGCCACTGATGGAACTCGAAGAGGTTCGTATCTATTACGAACTCGCTGGTCCAGAACAGGCTCCGGTGTTGATGTTTTCAAATTCACTGGGAACCAGCCTGGAAATGTGGCAGCCACAGATGGCTGAGGTAGCGAAAGATTTTCGTATTTTGCGGTACGATACGCGGGGGCATGGACGATCATCGGTGAGCCCCGGACCCTATTCTATTGATCAGCTGGCGAACGACGTACTCGCCTTGCTCGACCGACTGGGTTATTCCAAGGTGCTATTTTGCGGACTATCTATGGGCGGCATGATTGCCATGTCGCTTGCAATGAAAGCGCCGCAGCGCCTTTCCAAGATCGTACTTTGTAATACGGCCCCGCAAATCGGTTCGGCGGAAGTCTGGAACGCCCGCATCGAAGCTGTCGCGCAGGGCGGTATGACAACGATCGTCGATGGCGTTCTGGAACGCTGGTTCACGCCGACCTTCCGCGCCAACTCTCCTGCGGCTGTCGAATCCACAAGGAACATGCTGCTAAACACGCCCGCAACCGGTTATGTTGCCACCTGTGCCGCCATACGCGACTACAACGTTTCCGATTCCATCGCGACAATTCGAGTGCCGGCACTCATTATCAGCGGTAGCTACGATCCGGTCACTTCGCCACAAGCTGGACACTTCATGGCGGAGAACATTCACGGAGCCGTGTACAAAGAACTTCCCGCGGCCCATCTATCGAATATTGAGGCAGCAGCAGCCTTCACCTCGGAGCTATCCATTTTTCTCAAAGCGTGAGCGAGGTCCTGCATGGACGATCGAGAGCAGTACGAAAAGGGAATGCTAGTGCGACGTGCCGTACTCGGCGATGCCCATGTGGAGCGATCGCTGCAGAATCGGAATCCATTCAACGAAGAGTTCCAGGACCTGATTACGCGCTATGCCTGGGGCGAGATCTGGACGCGTCCAGGTTTATCGCGACACGCGCGCAGCCTGATCGTGATCGCGACTACGGTAGCTCTGAATCGCACGGAAGAATTCCGGCTGCACGTGCGCGCCGCCTTGAACAATGGTGTGACCCGCGAAGAGATCAAGGAAGTACTTCTGCAAACCGCGGTTTATTGCGGTGTGCCGGCTGCCAATACGGCGTTCCACACAGCGCAAGCCGTATTCGCTGAAATGGATAACGGGAAATAGCCACAAGTCATGCTGAGGAATCGAAAAACCATCCACGTGGAATGGGGCGACTGCGATCCCGCAGGCATCGTCTACTATCCACGCTATTTCGCCTATTTCGATAACTGTACGGCGGCACTGTTTGAGGCCGCTGGCCTGCCCAAGCACCAGATGTTGAAGACCTATGGCATCGTGGGGATTCCGATGGTCGATACCAGAGCGCGTTTCCTGGCGCCTTCCCGTTTCGGCGACGATGTGATGGTGGAGTCCTGCATAACGGAATGGCGGCGCAGTAGCTTTGACGTTCAGCACAAATTGTTCCGGGGCGATGTGCTCGCAGTGGAGTGCTCGGAAACACGAGTGTGGGCCGTGCGTTCAAAAACAGATCCGGAAGGTATCGAAGGGCAAGTGGTGCCAGAGGACGTGGTCCGCCGATTTGAAAGACAGGGGCCGGAAATGCCTCCTAAGGATCGCGAAGCAGGGAAGTGAGTAAGACACGAACCCAAGTCGGCATTGTGGGCGCGGGACCGGCCGGCCTGGTGCTATCCCATCTGCTTCATCTGCAAGGAATCGATTCTCTTGTGTTGGAGAATCGCAGCCGGCAGTATTGCGAAGAACGGATCCGGGCGGGCGTGCTCGAGTGGGGCACGGTGGAATTGCTTATCCAGATGGGAGTGGGTGATCGCCTGCAGCGCGAAGGCTTGGTGCATCACGGGATTGAAATTCGCTTTGCTGGACGTGGTCACCGGATCGACTTCAAGGACCTGACCGGACGCGCAATCACAGTGTATGGACAGCACGAAGTCATCAAGGATTTGATCCGCGCGCGCCTGGACTCGGGCGGGCAAATCGTTTTTGATGTGGACCAGGTCAGCGTGCATGACCTGGATACGGTGGCGCCACGTATCTGCTACTCAAAAGAAGGCAAGTCCCACGAAATCGTATGCGATTTCATTGCAGGCTGCGATGGCTTTCACGGAGTTTGCCGGCCCAGCATACCTCCCGGAGCGCTTACGGTTTATGAACGCAACTATCCGTTCGGATGGCTCGGCATCCTCGCGGAAGCGGCTCCCTCGTCAGAAGAACTGATTTATGCGCATCACGATCGCGGATTCGCTTTGCACAGCATGCGGTCTCCGCTGATTACCCGCTTGTATCTGCAATGCTCTCCCGAGGAAGACGTTGCGAATTGGCCGGATGAACGCATCTGGAAGGAATTGCAAACTCGCTTGGCGGGTGATCCGGGCTGGCGGCTGAACGAGGGCCAAATTCTACAGAAAGGCATCACTGGAATGCGCAGCTTTGTAGTCGAGCCGATGCAGTTCGGGCGCATGTTCCTGGCTGGGGACGCGGCCCACATCGTGCCGCCCACGGGCGCAAAAGGTTTGAACCTCGCTGTGGCAGACGTTCGTGTCCTGGCGCACTCCTTAAAAGATTTCTACACCACCGGTCGCGCCGATCTGCTGGATCAGTATTCGGCAACCTGTCTGCGGCGCGTGTGGCGTGTGCAGCGCTTCTCCTGGTGGATGACTTCCATGCTTCACCGCCACGAAGGCAATCCCTTTGACGAGCGTCGCCAGTTGGCTGAACTCGATTATGTGACGACTTCACGCGCGGCGTCGCAATCCTTGGCCGAGAACTATGTAGGCCTGCCTATGGACTGAACCTGGCCTCGATGATGCATTCTTCATCGTTTTATTCTGCTTTTGTTGGCCTTCGCACATCTTTTCTGTGACGATCAGTCAATTCCTGCGTTTTCCATAACCTACCTTGGTGTGCCTCGGGTCACAGCCCCGGGTTGCGTTTCGGTTTATAACGATCTCAGGTTGATTGGTTCTGATGAAATCCGATAATTCGGAGTGCAATCGCAAGTGTAAAAGGAGCTCTGCCATTTGGTGAGGGCGTGGTGACGCGAGCCGAGGAGTCATCTCGAAGCGCTCTATTCCTTCGCCTCCAGTACCGGAACCGGCCGAAGAAGCGGTGCTGGTGTAGGCGACCGTGAGTTGCTGGAAGTGAAGCGCGTGCCTTTTTCGTCCGATAACCAAGGCAACGCTTCCGATATTTTTC
>QIAI01000027.1 GCA_003224995.1 Acidobacteriota bacterium | reverse complement strand
TTATTCCGCATCGCAGAAATGGCATATTGACGCGCTTCCAAGACGAAACCCTGTGCCCGGATTATTCAGAGATGCACAAGTAAGCTTGTTGATGTCAGCCATCGCTTCTTCCGCTTTCTGCGCGGCGCCGATGCTACTCTAGAGCCCTGATGACATCACGGGGCTAGTGAACTCTTGAACGCAGAATCCGTCCGCAAATTATTTGAAGAGGTTCGGCGAGGCGTGGTCACGCCCGACGACGCGGTGGCTCGCTTGCGCCATTTGCCCTTCGAGGACTTGGGTTTTGCCAAGGTGGATCATCATCGGGCGCTGCGCGCGGGAATGCCGGAAGTGATCTTTGGGGAACGCAAGACTCCGGCGCAGGTGGCAGCCATCTTCGCCAAACTGGCGAAACACGAGGGAAATGTTCTGGCCACTCGTGCGGACGAGAAGCAATTCGCGGCGGTGAAGAAGAAAGTCCGCCGAGTTGAATACCGGCCACTCGCGCGGGCCATCGTGTTGGAACGCGATCAGAAAAAATATGGGAAGGGAATCATCACGGTGGTTTCGGCGGGGACCGGAGACATCCCTGTGGCCGAAGAGGCGGTGGTCACGGCCGAGTTGATGGGCAATGAAGTGCAGCACCTCTACGATGTTGGCGTAGCGGGCGTGCATCGCTTGCTGGCCAACCGTGATGTTTTAGCCAAAGCTCGAGTGTTGATCGTGTGCGCGGGAATGGAAGGCGCACTTCCCAGCGTGGTGGGTGGATTGGTCGGAGTGCCGGTGATCGCGGTGCCGACAAGCGTGGGTTATGGAGCGTCATTCAAGGGCTTAACCGCCCTGCTCGGGATGATGAACTCCTGTGCGTCGAACGTCAGCGTGGTTAACATTGACAATGGTTTTGGTGCGGGGTACGTGGCGTCGTTAATTAACCGGTTGTGATTGGATTCGTGTCGAGAGTTGGTGCGGCGAGTTAGGTAAAGCTCGCGTGAACGCTGCTGGCCAGAAAAAGCAGGTCCCTCGCTTCGCTCAGGATGACAATTCTTGGAGGTGGACGTGGCGAAAAGCAACTCGCGTCCTCCAAGCAAAAAATAGGCACGGTTTGCGCCGTGCCTTGAGGAGAGAAGTGGACCTTACAGTCCCTGTTTCGAACCGTTTTCGACGATCAGGTTGTTCTGGACGCTGAAGACGCCCGGGACCTGGCCTACGCGCATGCCGGCGATCTGCTTGTCCATCGCGCTGTCGACCGAGCCGTAGAGGCTCACGTGACCGCCATCGATGATGATGCGGATCGGACGCGCCGGATCGATCGCATAGCGGCTCAGTACGGAGTCGCCATAGAGAACGCGCGCCGCGCGCACCCGCAAGCTGTCGTCAAACATGGAAACCTGCGAAACCTTGATTTCGTTCACGACGTCCTTGACGCCCGGCATGCGATACGCAATCGCCAGCGCTGAATCGCGACCCACGTCGTTGTAGGTTTCCCCGCCAATGGTCGCCACGCCGTCCTTCACGCTAAGCGTGTAGTAATTGAAGGCGCTGTCGTACCAACCCACGCGGTCGTAGTAGAGTTTTTTGGCCAACTGCTCGTGCAGTTGCTCATCCGGTACCGCCGGTCCAGCAACCGTAATCAGGTTGCGAACGCCCTGCACGTTCTTCTGCTTCTTCGCAGCCTTGGCCGCATCAAGTTTGTCCTGGTAGAGATTGACCGTGCCGGTCAGGGTCACGATGCCATCTTCCACGCTGGACTTCACGTTTCGGAACTTCTGGTTGTCAGCGAGCTTGTGCGCGACGCTGGTCTGGACGGTGGTGTCATAACGTCCCGCGCTGGACGTTTGCGCGAATAAACTCGCGCTCAGCAAACCCACCATCAACGATGCAAGAATGCCTTTGTTTCGGGTCATGATGTTTCGAATCTCCATCCTCAATTAACTAACTGTTTGGTTAATTATTGGATGTGCGAAGACGGGCGTAGGATGCCTGAATAAAATCCCCGAATGTGGTGCGATAAATCCTTGTCGCTCAGTAAATTGCGGAGGACGCCGACCCTGCATGCCCGAATTCCGCAGTTCCAGTCCCTGCCAGTTGACCAGCCGCTTTCCTTGATAGATTCCTTTGCGCGCGTCCTCCACACGGAAGCTGCTCGGCGTTAAATTCCTGGGGAATGAACCAATGGGTTTCGAAACCTGAGTCTGATCGTGATGGGTTGATCAGCCGGGAACCCGCGTCCGTGCCGGGTTGACGCGCGCACCCCCTCCGTACTAATCTGCGATTACACCGGAAAGGAGGTGGTCTGATGACAAGTTCAGATGGTAGTTGTAGCAAAAGACCAGGTGAGGTGGCTGCGACTTAGAGCGGTCGCTCTAAGCGGGGCTTTCCGCAGGCGCCGTAAGGTGCCACGGGAGGCTACAGCCCGCACACTACCGGTGAGTTAGGGTTGCGATCCGCCCAGCTGCAGGTCCGCTGGGACCCGGAGTTGCCGAAGAGGCCACGTAGAGTGACCACCTCTTGGTCAATCCCAACAGTACCACCGGCGGCCCGCGTACTTAACCGTGCGCGGGCCGTTTTGCGTTCAAGCGCTTTTCACCACAGAGATACAAGGCCACTCAGAAACCCACAACAGCAATTTTTCCCTGTGCCTCTGTGACTCTATGGTGAGTAAGGCCTTTCATGCAGCGACGGTGCTCTCGGCTTGCGATTGCACAATCGTTTTCAGTTCTCCCCTCCGCCGCCAGAAATAAATCGCGAACCCCACGGCTACGATCGGCAACACGGCGCCGAATTCATCGATGTACCACGCCGTCTTGCCCCGATTCTCAGTGAGCGGCGTGAAGATTGCCTGTACGTAGAGATTGTGGCTGGCGTGCAGGATCGCGCCCGTCCAAAGACTGCCTGATTTGAGCCGCAGCCAGGCGAAGATAATTGCGATCGCCACTACCATTATGGTGAAGCAGGTCAGTCCATACCAGCTCGGTGTTCCGGAATTGTAGTCGCTCCAGATCAGCCCGGGATAATGCCAGCAGGCCCACACAATTCCGCTGACCAGGGCCGTCGTAGTGAAGCTTGTACTCTTGGTTAGTTCCGGCACCAGGAAACCGCGCCAGCCGATCTCTTCCCCGAGCGCCCGCGATAGGCTTCCGATCAGGCCGAAACTGCCGGTCAGAATAACGTAGAGCACCGTAGACGCGGCCGGCGGCAGCCGCTCTCCCATGCGCCCGACCAGGCTTTGCATAAACTCGTGATTCGGAAATCCGCCCAGGCCGGAAATCCAGACAATCGCATACGAAATTCCGGCATAGATTAACGGGACATACCAACTCATCAGCGCGTATTTGCGCGCCGGCCATTTCCAGCCCAGATCAGCCAGGCTGCGGCGGTTGAAAAGCAATGTAGTGAAGGCCGCCAACGCCGGGCACCACATAATCCCAGTCACGTACAATCCCGCTCCCGCGCCCAGTGTGTGTGCCCGCAGGATCAGGAAATAAAAAATCGAACTGTAGAGAAATACGAAGAGCACATACATCCCTGCCTGGCTGCGCGATGATCGGGTCTGCGCCATGAACTCTCCTGTCATTCGACGTCCCTGCCTTTTACTGAGAGGCGGGCGTCCCAGCCCAACTACTCGGAGCCCTGCTTCGCTCCGGTAGTCGACCGTTGAATTCCTATCCGCTCCTGCCAGCTTTTTCGAATCCCTTCCGAATGCCCTCTTCCGTTTCGCGCGCTAGTTCCAGTTTTGCCAGTTCTACGGGAAGGAACCAGCCCACATCCTCGGCATCATCGCCCGCGGCCAGTTCTCCCGATAATCGCCGGCACAGAAAATCAAT
>QIAI01000240.1 GCA_003224995.1 Acidobacteriota bacterium | reverse complement strand
GACGATTACGTCGCCAACCACATGGTGGACCTCACTCCGACCCAGATCGGTGGACTGGAGAAAAAGGTCGATGAACTCGATCCGTCCATCCAGCAGATCAATGTTGCCGAGGCCAACATCGTCGATCGCTGCGAGTCCTGCCACATGGGGATCCGCGAACCGGTAAAGCTCACCCCGGCCGTCATGATGCCCAAGGGCGCGAAGGCGCCTGACGATTATGCGAAAGCTTTCGTCAGCCATCCCAATCCCAGCCTGCTGCTGGTGCATGATCCCGAGAAGTTCGGATGCTCGCCTTGCCACCAGGGCAATGGCCGCGCCACCACCAGCATTGAGAAGGCGCACGGTAATTACGAACACTGGCTGTGGCCGCTTTACACGAAACAGAATTTAGAGGCCGGATGCCAAACCTGTCATGCCGCCGACATGATGCTAATCAGCGGAGATGTGGGCTGGACCATCAGCAAGGGCAAAGACCTCTTCCGCCAGCGCGGTTGCATGGGCTGCCATCGCTACGAAGGCTACGACAAAGAACCGGAAGAGTTGCAGTCGCTCAATCAGCAGACCAAGAGCCTGGAAACTGAAAAGCTGGATAACACCAAGCAGTCGGCTTATTTGATGAAGCAGGCCGACGCCGCGGAGAGCAATGACGAAGCCAATCGCCTGAATGACCAGGCTGTCGGCTTGCGGGTCTCCAACAGCAAGATTGACGGCCGCCTGCAGCAAATCGATTTCCGCGCCCACAGCCTGATGCAGGACATGAAGAAGATCGGGCCGAATCTAAAAGACGCGCGTCTCAAGCTGAATAAAAACTGGATCCCAGTCTGGCTTAAGAAGCCCACCGATTTCCGCCCCGGCACCAAGATGCCGAATTTCCGCCTGAACGACGCGCAGATTCGGGCCATCTCTGCCTACGTTTGGCAATCCGCCCTGACCGACTCCCTTCCCCATCAGAAGCCCGGGAATGCGGATCATGGCAAGGAGCTGTTCGAGACTCGTGGCTGTCTCGCTTGCCACTCCATCGGCGAGGGCGAAGACCAGCAAGGCGGAACGTTTGCCGCCAACCTCAGCCGAGTGGGTGAGAAGGCTAATTACGACTACCTGGTCCGCTGGATTCACAACGCCCGTGAGCGTACGAGGCCATACTGTCCATACGAGAAAAAGGACATCGGTCCCGAGGACTATGCGAAGAAGAAGCTTCCTTATGTCTTCGACCTGGGCCACAGCAAGTGCCCCAACGACGGCCATGAACTGCAAGTTCAGAATATGACGGTGATGCCGAGTCTCCGGCTCAGCGTTGAAGACGCACAGGACATCGCCACCTATCTTCTGTCGCAGAAGAAGCAGGAGCCTTCCGCCTACGCCGACGCGTCCTATATGGACGATCCTAAATTGAAAGAGGAAGGCAAGAAATGGGTGCGCCATTACGGTTGCGGCGGGTGCCACGAGATCGCTGGTATGGAAGAGGAAGGCCGCATCGGCACCGAACTGACGTTTGAAGGCAGCAAGCCCATCGAGCGTCTGGATTTCGCATTGTTCACCGAGTCGGCACAGCGCGGCGGCAAAGAACCAATCACCAATAGCGAAGACCTCGCCCGCCTGCCCGAAGGTCCTGCCAAGGAACCCTGGTATGACCACAAAGGCTTTTTCGAGCACAAGCTCGCCGAACCGGATATATACGACAAAGGCAAGGTCAAGTCGGAGACGGAAGCTCTTCGCATGCCGAACGTGCACCTCACCAAGGACCAGGTGCAGGCTCTCACCACCTTTTTGTTAGGAAGCCAGGAAAGCGGGCTGCCCGCCAACTATCAATACAAGCCGCAGGACACGCGACGCGATATCCAGGAAGGCTGGTGGCTGGTCACCAAGTACAACTGCGTCGGCTGCCATCAGTTCTTCCCCGGGCAGGATTCGGTGTTGGTAAAGATGAAGAAGTACCAGGATCCGGACTGGAAAGAACAGCTACCGCCCAAGCTTTATACGGAGGGCGCGCGTGTCAATCCGGAGTGGCTGCGCCGGTTCCTGACCAACCCTGCTTTGAGCGATACCGATACCAACCGAAACGGTGTCCGGAGCTATCTTAAGGTCCGCATGCCGACCTTCTCGTTCTCCGATGACGAGTTGCGCAAGCTGGTGCGCTTCTTCCAGGCGCTTTCGCAACAGCCCATTCCCTATGTCCCGGAACAGGTTCCGACGCTCACCGCGAAGGAAACCGAGATGGCGCGTGCCCTGTTCTCGAGCACTGCGGCGCCCTGCCTGAAATGCCATGCGACCGGAGACGCTGCGCATGATGCGCACGCTACCGCACCTAACTTCCTGCTGGCGAAAGACCGCCTCAAGCCCGACTGGGTGGAACGCTGGATTACCGACCCGCAAGCGATCAGCCCGGGAACGTCCATGCCCTCAGGACTTTTCAACCGGGTCAACGATCATTGGGTGTTCGCGGGTCCAACCCCACCTTCGTTCCAAGGCTACGATCAGGATCACACCAAGCTGCTGGTGGACTACATCTTCCAGCTGTCTCCGGAAGAACAGAAGCGAGTAGCGGCATCCATGGGTCGATCGACTGCCTCCAACAAGAATCCGTCTGGCAAAAAATCCGTGACCGGCGGCGTTCGGCCTCAAGTTCCAAAAGGCGCGACCAGCGGAGGTTCCCATTAGGATTTGGCGTTACAATTACGGGTTTGGAAAGTACGACTTAAAACTACAAGAAAGGTGCCCATCATGAAGAACTCCCGGTTAGCATTCCTCCTCCTGCTAGCCTTTGCCGGCTTATTGTTGCTGGCTGCTTGTAACAAAAAGGAGAACACCGAGCAGTCCACCTCGGCTCCCTCCTCTGCCTCGCCGGCTCCGGCCGCGACTCCCATCGATCCAGCGACCGTCGGTTCGGTGAGCGGATCAGTCAAGTACGACGGCTCCGCACCCAAGCCGTCCAAAATCGACATGTCGCAGGACCCCGCCTGCAAAGGCGCCAATGAAGCCGAGACGATTGTCGCTGACGGCGGCAAACTCGCCAACGTCTTCGTTTACGTGAAAGATGGCTTGGGCAGCCGCACCTTCGACGTGCCCAAAGACCCGGTTGTTCTCGACCAGAGTGGTTGCCGCTACCATCCGCATGTGTTGGGCGTGATGGCCGGCCAGACCGTACAGATCAAGAACGACGATCCCACGACTCACAACATTCACCCCACGCCCAAAGACAATCGTGAGTGGAACGAGTCGCAGCCTCCGCAGGCCGCGCCGATCGAAAAGAATTTCGCTCGCGAAGAAATCATGTTGCCGGTGAAGTGCAACCAGCATCCCTGGATGAAGATGTACATCAACGTCGTGAAGAGCCCGTTCTACGCGGTTACCGATAAGGACGGTAAGTACGAAATCAAGGGCCTTCCGCCCGGGGACTACACAGTTGCATTTGTGCAGGAGAAACTCGGCGAGCAGACCCAGAAAGTCACCGTCGCTCCGAAAGAATCGAAGACGGCTGACCAGACCTTCAAAGCCGGGGGTATGTAGTTTTGCTAGAATGCTTGGTTCCCCAGAGCAGGCTGTTCCCGTTGTGCAGCCTGCTCAGGGACTCAGCTCTTAGCCTTTAGCCGTTAGCCGTTAGCTTGAACCGTAACTGCCGAGCAAACAGCTAAAGTAGGCGGGGTCACCTAAAGGCTAAAAGCTAATGGCTAAGAGCTAATAGCTTTTTCCCAAGGAGTTCGTTCTGAAGGCCATCTCCACTCCCTATAACCGCGCTCACCACGCGTTCGCGGTCTTCACCGCGTCCTTTACCTTTCTTGTGATCATGTTCGGGGCAAGCGTCACCAGCAATGATGCTGGACTCTCGGTGCCCGATTGGCCCACCTCGTTTGGTTATCTCGTAAAAGTTCCGCATCTGGTCGGCGGCGTCCGTTTCGAGTGGAGCCACCGAATGGTCGCCGGCTCGCTCGTCGTCCTCACTCTGGCGATCGCGGGATGGACTTTCTTCGTGGAGCGCCGTACGTGGCTGCGCAAGCTCGGCGTGGCCGCTCTCGGCACTGTCANTTCTTGGCGGAATGACCGTGCTTTATCTGCAGCCGCCCGCAGTATCCACCGCCCACGCCATAGTTGCGCAAACGTTCTTCTGCATCGCCGTCTGCATCGCAGTGTTCACCGGCCGCAAGTGGGTGGAAGAAGTCCCGCAAATCGAATTTGACACCCGGCGCCCCAGCCTGTTTACGCTTACGCTGCTCTCGATCTTCGTTCTCTATGTCCAATTGATCCTGGGTGGAATGTTCCGGCACCATGGAATGAGCTGGTGGCCGCATGTTGTTCACGCCATCATCGTTGCCGTCGTGCTTACCTGGACCGCGATCCGCGCATTGTCGGTCTACTCCAAAATAGAAGCCGTCCGCAAGCCGGCGATCCTTATGCTCTCGCTGCTGATTACGCAACTCTGTCTCGGCTTCGCTGCCTTTCTCACGCGCGTTGCATGGGGCAGGGACAGCGTGCAGCCCGAGTTGCCGATGGTGGTTTCAACGGTGGCCCATGTCGCGGTCGGAGCTTTATTGCTGGCCACAGCCGTTGTCCTCTCGATCCAGGTTTGGCGACACGTGCCAGTCGCCTTCGCTGAGCAGGTTCCGGGCACAGAACGGACTCCGCAAACCGCATGAGCGCCGTCACCCAGCCGTTGAGTTTCTCGCGCAGTGCCTTCGCGATGCGGGCCCGCGACTACGCTGAACTCACGAAAACACGCGTCACCACGCTGGTGGTTCTGACCGCCTGGTGCGGATATTACTTCGGCTGCCTGAAGTCCGGCTTCCCTTCCCTCTCCTGGGGATTGTTGCACGCGCTTGTGGGAGTCGGTCTTGTTTCGGGCGGGACCGCGGCTCTGAATGAAGTCATGGAGCACGATGTCGATGGCCACATGCGCCGCACCGCCCTGCGTCCGCTGCCCACGGGACGCATGAGCCTCCGCCATGGCACCATCGTTGGCTTGGTGATGACGGTCGGAGGCGCCCTTTATCTTGACCTCGCATTGAACACGCTCACTGGGACGCTCGCACTGCTCACCGCGTTCGTTTATCTGGCCGCCTACACGCCGCTGAAGAAAGTTCATCCCATTTGCACGTTTGTCGGCGCGTTCCCCGGAGCCATGCCCGGCGTTCTGGGCTGGACCGCCGCCCGCGGCCGTCTCGAATGGGAAACGCTGGTGCTATTCGCGATCGTCTTCTTCTGGCAATTCCCGCACTTTTTCTCAATCGCCTGGCTTTATCGCGACGACTACGCCGCCGGTCAAATCCGGATGCTTCCGGTAGTCGAGCCCGATGGCAAATCCACTTCCGCCCGTATCCTGCTTTACTCCGTGATCCTGATCCCCGTCAGTCTTACCCCCTCGTTTCTGGGCATGGCTGGCCGGGTGTACCTGGTCGGCGCTCTCGCCCTCGGCATCGCATTGCTTTACGTCGGGTCTCGCCTGACCATGCTGAAGGCCCCGCTGAGCGCGCCGCACTCTAAACAGCGCGCCCGGCAGCTACTGCAGGCCACCGTCGTCTATCTACCTCTGTTGTTCGTTCTGATGATGCTGAACCGCATCTCGTGGCCGCTCCCGTCATTTCGGTGCAAAACATTCTGCATCGCTACGACGGACGCACCGCGCTCGATGATGTTTCGTTCGAGGTCCATCCCGCCGAGCTGTTCGGTCTTTTGGGGCCTAATGGCAGTGGCAAAACGACGCTGTTTCGTATTCTGTCCACCCTCATGATCCCCACGGCCGGTCGATCCCTGATCATGGGCTTTGATGCCGCCCAGGATCCCGCTGCCGTCCGGCGCCAGATTGGAGTCGTTTTTCAGGCGCAAAGCGTCGACGAGAAACTGACCGCCTACGAGAATCTATGGCACCAGGGCCATCTTTATGGCCTGCACGGCTTTGCTCTTAAGACTCGGATCGACGAAATTTTAGGCCGTGTCGGCTTGGCCGATCGCATGAAGGAATTGGTCGAAACCTTCTCCGGCGGTATGGCCCGCAGAGTGGAATTGGCCAAGGGCCTGCTGCATCATCCCTCGGTTTTGCTGCTTGACGAGCCCACCACCGGGCTCGACCCAGGCGCCCGTCGCGACCTCTGGCAATACCTGCAGACTCTCCGCGACCAGGAACGCGTCTCCGTGATCGTCACCACTCACCTGATGGAGGAAGCCGAGCGCTGCGATCGCCTCGCCATCTTGAACGAGGGCAAACTGGTCGCCCTGGGAACGCCCACGGAACTCAAGCATGAAATCGGCGGCGACGTGATCCTTCTCGATGCCACACACGACGCTGAATCCCTCGCCCAGCGCATCAGCACGCGCTTTCAAGTCGACGCGACCGTGATGGCGCATCAGTCGCGCAGCAACCAGGTGCGCATCGAAATGGAAAACGGCCATCGTTTCATCACCAATGTGGTCGAAGCCTTTCCTGGAGAAATTCAGGCAGTCAGCGTGAGCAAGCCCACGCTCGAAGACGTATTCATCCACCGCACCGGCCACCGCTTCTGGACCGAGACCGCGGAAGCAGCAAAAGATTGATGAAGCAAAGATTGATGAACAAAGTTTTGATAGTGGAGCGACGGGCGTCCTCGCCCGTCGAACGGAGAGTACGTCAAGTTTAGGTTTCTAGGTGTGTAAAGTTGTCGCTGGTGAAAGAACTCGACTTTTAGCCGAGCTGTAGAATCGCTACAGGCAGCCGTGAAGACGCTACAGAGAGAGCGGCCTTAGCCGCGACGCATCAGGGTATCGGCCGATAGACAATTGGCCATCGAGTTATCGCGGTGACGATCTATATTGAATTGTCATTCTGAATTGAGTTTGTCATTCTGAGCGCAGCGAAGAACCTGCTTTTCTCCACTCCGCCGGAAACTCAGCTCCTAAGGAGGTAGCGTGCAACCAATGATGCTCCTGTTGTCAGTTGTCTTCGGCATCCTCCCGCTGCTGGGAATCGTCTGGACGATCATGAACGGTACCATCACCACCGTGGACGGCCTGTTCATGACCCTGATCCTGTTAACGCTTTCGGGACTGTTCTTCCTGAATGTCTTCTGGGAATGCCGTGATCGCGGGCTCATTCCCGGAAAACAGAAAGCCGCTCCGCCGGCGAAGAAATGAGATAGCCATTGGCCACGCAGACCGCCACGCTTCCCACCCGCGCCGTTCCGGCCTCCGCCGGCATGGCGCTCCCGGCTTTCACCCTGTGGTGGCGCGAACTGGTGCGCTTCTATCGCCAGCGCAGCCGCGTGGTCGGAGT
>QIAI01000301.1:9726-23874 GCA_003224995.1 Acidobacteriota bacterium | reverse complement strand
GTCGGGCATGCCGGGGATGCCAGCCGCGGCGGCGGCGGCTTTGGCCTTGGGTCGTTCCGCGGGGAGTTCGACGTGGAGTTGTTGGGTGGGTTCCAGAGCCACTGCGCGTTCCACCGCATTTTCCAGCTGGCGAACGTTGCCCGGCCACTCGTATTCGCAGAGCGCGGCTAGCGAGGCGGCATCGACGCGCTCAATACTCTTGCCCGCCGCGGGCGCGTACTTCTTGAGGAAATGATTCACCAGCAGAGGAATGTCCTCGCGGCGCTCGCGCAGGCCGGGGACCCGGATGGGGATCACGCTAAGCCGGTAGTAGAGGTCCTCGCGAAAAGTGTTTTCGGCGACCTGCTTGTCGAGATCGCGATTGGTGGCGGCGATGACGCGCACGTCGATGGGAATCTCTGAGGCGCTGCCCACGGGACGAACCGTGCGCTCCTGCAGCACGCGCAGGAGTTTGACCTGCATGGCGAGGGTCATCTCGCCAATTTCGTCGAGGAAAATGGTGCCGCCGTCGGCCACTTCGAACAGGCCGCGCTTGTTCTGATTGGCGCCGGTGAAGGCTCCTTTGACGTAGCCGAAGAGCTCGCTTTCCAGAAGGGTTTCAGGGAAGGCGCCGCAGTTCACCGAGACGAACGGCTCGGTGACGCGAGGAGAGCAAACGTGCACGGCGCGGGCGACCAGCTCTTTTCCGGTGCCGCTTTCGCCATAAATCAGAATCGTGCTGCCGGTGGAAGCGACCGTGCGGATGGTCTGCTTCAATTTTTCCATGGCGGCGCTGACGCCGATGATGTTGTCGAGCGAGTTGCGGGCGGCCGCATCGCGGCGGAAGGCGAAATTCTGCTTGCTGAGCGAAGCCTTCTCGAGGGTGCGGTTAATCGCGAGCTTGATTTCGTCGACCAGGCCGGGGCCTTTGCGGATGTAGTCGGAAGCGCCGCCGGCTTTCACGGCCTCGACGGCGGCTTCGTAGTCATCGACCGCGGTAATCAGGATGACGGCGGATTCGGGAGAAGTGGCATGCGCATGGCGCAGCACTTCAATGCCATCGATGTTGGGCATCTTGATATCGGTAATGATGAGGTCGTACAGCGCGCCATCGATCTTGCGCTTGGCGGCCTCGCCGGAATTGACGGTCTCAATCTTGTGTCCCTCACGCCGCAAGGCGATGTCGAGCATCTCGCAAATAGAGCGCTCGTCGTCGCATACCAGGATGTTACCCATGCGCTCTCCTTCCCGCGCCCAGCACGCTTTGTGATCCTGCTGCCAGCGTGCCGGCTGTCAAAAGCTTGTTTTCACTCCCGGGATCAGGCTGTGGGATTCCGACGCCAAGACGGCGGAGCCGCAGCACAAACGTGGTGCCCTCGTCCAACCGGGAACGGGCCCAGACCTTGCCTTCGTGGGCCTGCACGATCTGATACACAATGGCCAGACCCAGCCCGGTGCCGCCCTCAAAACCGGACTGGAAAGGCTCGAAGATTTTTTCGGTTTGTTGCGCGGACATGCCGTGCCCGGTATCGGCAAAGTTGATTTGCCAATCCTCGCCGATGTCTTCGAGCGAGACGGTCAGGGTGCCCCCGTTTTTCATGGCGCGCACCGCGTTCTGGCAGAAATTCCAGAACACCTGCTTGATCTTGTCGCCGTCCGCCAGCGCGGGCGCTTGCTTGAATTTCAAATTGCGCTGAATGCGGATGCCGGTGTTTTCGGCCACCAGCCGGTGCTCGAGCAAGGTGAGGGTGTCTTCCAGGAGCATGACCAGATCCACTTTGTCGAAGCGGAACTGCTTGCCACGAGAGTAGGCGAGGAAATCAGTGATGATGTTGTTGAGCCGCTCCGACTCGCGGGTGACGATCTGCAGCAACTGGCGCTGCTCGTCGGTCATCTCCGATGCGCCCGAAAGCATGCTGACCGAGCCGGCAATGGAGGTGAGCGGGTTGCGAATCTCATGCGCGATGGCCGCCGCCAGCCGGCCGACGGCGGCCAGCCGATCCTGCATACGCACTTCCCTTTCCAGACGGCGAATGGCGGTCAGATCATCGAAGGTGTAGACGCAGCCGAGGATGCCCCGGCCGGGAACGTTCAGAGTGGAGACAATCACGCGAAAAGTCTTGCGGAACGCGTTGGCAGGCTGAAAGCGCACTTCGCCGTGCGCGCGTTCGGAAGCAACACTGGGCAGAGGATCGAGGAAAAGCTGATTGACCGACTTGCCGATCACCTCGTCGCCGCAGCCCAGCATTTCCTTGGCAGCCAGATTCACCAGGGTGATGCGGCCCGCGATGTCGGTCGTGATCAGGCCGCCACTCATGCACTGAATGATGTTCTCGTGCAGGGCCTGCAGACTCTCGAGAGCGCCGCTGGCGTCTTTGAGTTGCACGTCTACCTGGCGCAGCTTGGCGGCCAACAGACAGGCCAGATAAGCGACTGCCAGGTAGGCGAACAGGTTAACGAAAATGATGGCTTCGAGCGCTTTCAGCTCCGGATGGGTGGTGGCAAACGAAGGAATGATGGCGTAATAGTTCAGGTCCAGCACGCATCCGTAAAGGATGAAGGCCAAGGCAGACGTGAGATAGGCCCAGACTTTTGGCAGCAGAATGCAAGCTACGATGATGACCAGCGGGTAGAGGAAATTCAGGGAGCTGTCCCAGCCGCCGGTGAGGTGCACCACGACGCTGACCATGACAAGGTCGGTGACAACCTGCAAAACGGCCTGGACACGCTGCTCCTGCCAGAACGAGAGCAGCAGGATGAAGAACAGGGAGAGCGCATACCACAGGAGCATTGTGGTGACAAAGGCGCGCAGCGGCAAAGGGCTCTCAGCCAGGCGGACCACCGCCAGCTCAATGCCAAACAGAAATGTCAGGATGATGACACGGATCTTAACCAGCCAACCCAGCCAGTTCCGTTCATCGAAGGTCGATTGCATGTTTTAAACCCTGGATGTCAGGTCTCAGGTCCTAGGTCTCAGGTTTCAGGTTTCAGGTCTCAGGTTTCAGGTCTCAGGTTTTCAGGTCTCAGGAAGGTCTCAGGCTTTCCTGACACCCAAGACCTGAGACCTGACACCGGTTTTTTATCCTGCCAGTTTGCCGATCATCGCGAACAGCGGCATATAGAGCGAGATCACGATGCCGCCGACCGAAACGCCCAGGATCCCGATGATGATCGGTTCCAACATGGACATCATGTCGCGGGTCGCCGAGTCGACTTCTTCTTCGTAAAAGTCGGCAATTTTCTGCAGCATGTTATCCATGGCGCCGGTGGCTTCACCCACGCCGATCATCTGGGTCACCATGTTGGGAAAGACGCCGCTTTCCTTCAGCGGATCGACAATGGTGCGGCCCTCTTCGATGGCCTTGCGAACCTTCAACAGAGCTTCCTGGAGCACGGCATTGCCCGAGGTGCGGGCAGTAATCGCCAGGCCTTCGAGAATGGGAACGCCCGAGGTGATGAGGGTGCCAAGAGTACGAGTGAAGCGAGCCACGGCGATCTTGCGCAGCAGCATGCCGATCACGGGCATCTTCAACATGAGCTTGTCAGTGAAGTAGAGGCCCTGGGGATGTTTGCGCAGTTGCTTAATGCCGAAGAAGGCAACAATCGCCCCGCCAATGAAGAACCACCAGAAGTGGCCGACGAAGGCGCTCAAACCCATGACCATGCGCGTAGGTAGCGGCAGAGCGACGCCCAGACCCATAAACAAGCCGGTAAAAATAGGCACCACCCACTTCAGCAAGGCGCCGACGATCAGCACGGCGATGCTGACCACGGCCACGGGATAGATCAGCGCTCCTTTGATGGCGGAGCGCAGGCGAACGGCTTTTTCGACGTACAGCGCCAGGCGCTGCAGGATGACGTCGAGAATACCGCCGGTCTCGCCGGCTTCGATCATGTTGGTGGTGAGGTCGTCGAAAATGTTGGGATACTGGCGCATGGCATTCGCCAGGGTCGCGCCCCCTTCCACCGTGGTGCGGACGCCGTTCAGAGTCTTCTGGAACGTGGGATTTTCCTGGTTGGCGGCCAGGATTTCCAGGCACTGAACCAGGGGCAATCCAGCGTCGATCATGACCGAGAACTGGCGGAAGAAAATGGCGATATCCTTGGTCTTGACCTTGCCCGAACCAAAGGTGGGCATGGAGAATTCTTTGCCTTTTTCCCGCACCGACCCCGGCGTGATGCGCTCGCGCCGCAGTTGCTGCAGCAGCACGTCTTTGTTAGCGGCAACCCGCTCGCCGCTTACCTTCTCGCCAGATGCGCTCTTTCCCGAAAATGTAAAGACTGGCATGGTGACTCTCTCCTCACTTCTACGTGCAATTCCGTTTTATGGCTCGTGTCCCGCGGTCAAAACCCACCCCAGCAGTGCCTGGGTGGGGCACCCTTGAATGCTTAGCGTTTCGTGGGAGTGGCCGCCTTGGCCATCCCGGCGGCGCTGGTCGTACGCAATCCGGCGCCGCGATTGATCATTTCCTGCAATTCGTCCTGGTTGCTGGAGCGCATCAGCGCAGTTTCAATCGTGATCTGCTTCTGGAAGTACGCTGTCGCCAGCGACTGGTTGAAAGTCTGCATACCGAACTTTTCCTGCCCGGATTGCATGGCGGAATAAATCTGGTGAATCTTGTCTTCGCGGATCAGGTTGCGAATGGCGGCATTGGGCACCATGATTTCCATGCACATGGCCCGGCCCTTGTTGTCCGACTTGGGTAGCAAGCTTTGGCACATGATGCCTTCCAGCACGAGTGACAATTGGGCGCGGATCTGGGGCTGCTGGTGGGCCGGAAAGACGTCAATGATTCGATTGATGGTGGAAGACGCCGAGTTGGTGTGCAGGGTTCCAAAGGTCAAGTGCCCGGTTTCCGCGATGCGGAGCGCGGACTCGATGGTTTCGAGGTCGCGCATTTCGCCGATGAGGACCACGTCGGGATCTTCGCGGAGTGCGGCGCGCAAGGCGTCGGTGAAGCTCTTGGTATCGGCGTGCAACTCGCGCTGATTGACCAGGCAGTTCTTGTTCATATGAACGAACTCGATCGGGTCCTCGATGGTGAGGATGTGATCGTGGCGTTCCGTGTTGATCTTGTCGATCATGGCCGCGAGCGTGGTGGACTTGCCCGAGCCCGTCGGTCCGGTGACCAGGACGAGTCCACGCGGCTTGTCACAAAGCTTGCTGACCACCGCGGGCAATCCGAGCTGGTTGAAAGACTTGATTTCGAATGGAATGACGCGGAACACAGCCGCTGTGGCGCCGCGCTGGTTGAAGCAGTTGGCACGGAAACGCGCGAGGCCTTTGAGACCGAAGGAGAAGTCGAGCTCGAGATTCTCTTCGAAGCGATGCTTCTGCGAATCGGTCATTACGCTGTAGGCGAGCTGCTTGGTCTCGGCCGGAGTCAACTGCGGCAAGTCGAGCGGGACCAGGTGTCCGTGGACCCGCACCTGCGGGGGTGAGTTGGTGGTGATGTGCAGGTCGCTGCCTGACATCTCCAGCATCCTTTTGAGCAGATCGCTTAACGAAAGCGCCATAACGTTAGTTCCCCTTCCCCTTGAACAAATCCTCAGTGAATCGTTTCGCGGGCCACTTCTTCCAGCGTGGTCATTCCCAGGCTGACCTTGATCAACCCGCTGCGGCGCAGGGTGATCATGCCGCGCTCGATGGCCTTCTTCTTGAGTTCAACGGCGGACGCGCCGACCAGCACCAGTTCGCGGATCTCGTCATCCACTTCCATGACTTCGTAGAGACCGGTGCGGCCCTTGTACCCGGTGTTGTTGCAGACTCCGCAACCCCTGCCCTTTTGAATTTTTACGGTCTTGGATTCTTCCGGCGAATATCCCTCTTCGAGCAGGGTCTGCTGGGGCACGTCGATCACTTCCGCGCACTCCTTGCAAATACGGCGCACCAGGCGCTGGGCGCAGATGAGGTGCACCGAGGTAGCCACCAGGAAAGGCTCAATGCCCATGTTCATCAGGCGGGTGATGGTTTCCGGAGCGCCATTGGTGTGCAGCGTGGAGAGGACAAGGTGCCCGGTGAGCGCGGCCTTGATGGCGATTTCCGCAGTTTCGAAGTCTCGAATTTCGCCGACCAGGATGATGTTGGGATCCTGTCGCAGGAAGGCGCGCAGCGCCGCGGCGAAGTTCAAGCCGATCTGCTCCTTCATCTGCACCTGGTTGACGCCCTGCAACTGAAACTCAACCGGATCCTCAGCGGTCATGATGTTGGTGTCGGGTTGATTCAAACGCGCAATCGAGGAGTACAGGGTATTGGTCTTGCCCGACCCGGTGGGTCCCGTGACCAGCACCATGCCATAGGGCTTGAGAATCGCTTTCTCGAATTTGACCAGCGATTCAGGCTCGAAGCCGAGCTTGGTCATATCGAGGCGCAGGTTCTCTTTGTCGAGCAACCGCATCACGATCTTTTCGCCCCACAGGGTAGGCAACGTGCTGACGCGGAAATCGAGCTGCTTCTTCTTTCCGCCGATCGCCATCTTCAGCATGATGCGACCGTCTTGCGGGAGACGCTTCTCGCTGATGTCCAGCTTCGCCATGATTTTCAGGCGGGACGTGATGGCATCCTTGAGTTTCAGGGGCGGAGTCATGATGCTTTGCAGAATGCCGTCAATGCGAAAGCGGACGCGGAACTCTTTCTCGTACGGCTCCATGTGGATGTCACTGGCGCCGCGTTTGACCGCGTCGGTCAATACCAGATTGACGAGCTTGACGATGGGCGCCTCGTCGGCTGCCTTTTCAAGCTCGTTAAGGTCCATCTGCTGCTCTTCGGTCTGCAGCTCGACGTCGGCATCTCCGAGCTCGGTCATGGATTGCATGACCTGCTCAAGATCTTCCTCTTTGGCGGTGCCGTAGGCTTTCTCGATGCCTTGCGCGATAGAGCTTTCCGAGGCGACGACCGGTTCGATATTGAAACCGGTCATGAACTTGATATCGTCCATGGCGAAGACGTTGGTCGGATCGACCATGGCGATGGTGAGGGATGCGCCTACACGGCTGAGGGGCAGAATCTGGTAGCGCTTGGCGGTCTCAAACGGAATCAGCTTGACGACGGCGGGGTCGATTTCAAAATAGGAGAGATTGATGGCAGGCACACCATACTGGCGCGACAAGAAATTGGTGACATCTTCGTCGGTCAAAAAGCCCAGCTTGACCAATGCCGAGCCGAGCCGGCAATTGGTCTCTTTCTGAGCCTTGGTAGCCTGCACCAACTGCTCTGGGGTGATTACCTTCTCTTTTACGAGAAGATCGCCCAGCCGCTGAGACATACGTTCGATCTCCTATCGATCGACAGAGAAATAGCGCTGCCCTGCTTTTTGCGTAGCGCGAAATCGCTTGTTTTCAGGGGAGAAGTCCGCAGCGATTTTCGCGTTGACACAAATTGTCAACGCAGATGGATTACGAGGCCAGTAACTTTGGTACTTGTCCTCGGCTGCCGGGAACACGCGCAAGCGACGAGGCGTCGAAAATCGCAGATTCTGCGGGAAATCGCGCGATTCGGGTGCGATGATCCTCCGACGTACATGCACCTTCGTACAATGCGCGCCGCGTTTGAAAGCTCGAACCGAATGGTTCTCCGGCGGTGATTTCGCCCGCGGATCACAGCGACTTGTGATGACTTCCCTTGGCGCAGGTTTCGCTCTCGCGGGACTCTTGCTCAGAGGCTCTGCAATCATGCGAGTGTGCTTGTGGTTTGCTTTGCTGTTGTGGGGGACGGGCTCGCCGAATTTCGAGCCGGCACGATCGTTGCGTGAGCAGGCCGACGCGCGCGGCATGCTGGTGGGAACGGCAGTGCGGCCCTACGCGCTTTCGGAAATGGCGTACTCGGCAACCCTGGGACGCGAATTCAACATGCTGGAAGGCGAAGACGCGATGAAGTGGTGGGTCCTCCGGCCAGACCGGGCTACTTTCAATTTCACGGATGGGGATCGAGTGGTCGGATTTGCGGAAGTTCATCGAATGAAAGTGCGCGGCCACAATTTGGTGTGGGGTTGGACGAATCCCGCCTGGTTGACGAATGGCAATTTCAAAACGCAGGAGCTCTCGCAAATGCTGGAGGAGCACATCACCACGGTCGCGAAGCACTACCGGGGCAAGGTGTTCGCGTGGGACGTGGTGAATGAGGGGTTCGATGAGCATGGCAAAGTGAAGCCTTCGATCTGGTACGACCAGCCCGGGATCGGATTCGCGGGCAAGGGCACGGCTTACATCGAGCAGACGTTCCGCTGGGCACATGCGGCGGATCCGGACGCGCTGTTGTTCTACAACGATGGCGGTGCAGAGACGGTGAATGAAAAGTCGAATGCCATCTATGCCATGGTGAAAGATTTCAAGCGACGCGGCGTGCCGATCGATGGCGTCGGACTGCAAATGCATATTTTCGATCTCGCGCCCGACCTGGCTGGGATTGATGCGAACATCGCGCGCTTCAGCGCGTTGGGCGTGCAGATTCATCTGACGGAGATGGACGTAGCAGTGCCTCTGGATGCGTATGGGAGCCCAAGTCCCGAGGATCTAGCGAAACAGGCAGAGATTTACCGGCGGGTTGCATCGGCGTGCCTGGCGCATTCGGGCTGCACCGCGATTCAAACCTGGGGATTCACCGATAAGTACTCATGGATTGGATCGGCGACGAAGAAGGCCAAAGGCGCGGGCCTTCTGTTTGATCGGGACTACCATCCGAAGCCTGCCTACGAAGGGTTGCGGCAAGCCCTGCAGAAGCAGTGAGGAAACCCACCCTAAACGCCGCAAACTGCGCGACGTTTAGGATGGGGCATCCACATCGGATGGGGGACTGCGGCGGATATAATGGCGTTGATCGGGCTGCCGGTGCGCCCGGCGCAACGCACATTGTCGCAAACCAAGCCAGTTCCGGATCCGCAGCGCAACCGCAAGCGCGTCATTGTGCCGCTGGCGGCGGTGATTGCAATTCTGTTCGGAATCCTGCTGTCTCAGACCTCGTTCGATCAGCCCGCGTTTTTGAATCCCGACAATAACCAGCAGCTTCTGTTTTTTGCAGCGCTGTCGACGTTGATCTTCCTGCTGTTTGTGGCTCTCACGTTTGTGCTGGCGCGCAATCTATTGAAGCTGTTCGCCGAGCGCCGTCTGGGCGTGCTGGGCTCGAAGTTCCGAACGCGCCTGGTGGTCACGGGCTTGCTGCTCTCGTTTCTTCCCGTGATCATGATGTTCTGGTTTGCCTACGTGTTGATGAACCGGACCATCGATCGCTGGTTTTCACGGCCGGTGGAAGAGGTTCGCGAAGACACGCGGAATATGGCGTCGTTGCTGGCAACCTACGCACAGCAGAATGCCAGCGCCGAAGCGGCCGCGATTGCCGGCTCGGGCGAGACGGTGCGAGCGTATTCCAACGGCAACTTTGCCGGGGTGGAGAGCGAATTTCAAAAACATGAAACCACCTTGCAGGGTGGGTTCGCTTTTGCGCTGCGCAGAGGCGAGGCTCAAGCCAGCTTTCATGCTCCCGCGACGTGGGACTTAATCCGCAACAAGGCGGCTCCCGAGCAGCTTTCCGGGCCGGCACCAGCTCCGCTCAACTGGGGACAAACGGAATACATCCTGGGAACGGCGCCGGTGGGCAACGAGGGGCTGATCCTGGTAGCGATGCCATTGCCGGAGAAATTTTCGGGAACGGTGAAACAACTGGAGAGCAGCCAGAGGCGTTATTTCGAACTCTACCGCCAGAAGCGGCTCGTCCGGCGCACGTACATGAGCTTGCTGCTGCTGCTGACGGTGCTGGTGCTTTTCACCACCACCTGGCTTGCGCTGTTTCTATCCAAGCTGGTAACGCGCCCCGTAGCAGCATTGGCGGAAGCGACCCAGGAGATTTCACGCGGCCGGCTCGATTATCGGGTGGAGATTCATGCTGCCGACGAGATCGGAGACCTGGTGCATTCCTTCAACCGCATGGCGGAAGAACTGGAAACCAGCCGCCATCAAATCGACGCGTCGAGCCGCGATTTGAGCGCCGCGAACACCGCGCTCGAGCAACGGCGGCGGCATATCGAGACAATTCTCGAGAGTATTCCGACAGGCGTGTTGTCGTTGGACGCGCAGCGCCGCATCACTCACGTGAACCAGGCGCTCTTGCGGATGTTCCATCCGAATGGGCCCACCGACGGCCAAGGTTCTCCGATGATCAATGCGGAACTGCAGGACGTGTTTCCGCCCGACGTGGTGGAAGATCTGATCGTGCTGCTGCGGCGCGCGGACCGCATGGGGATGACGACCAGCCATACCGAGCTTACTCTGCACCGCACCAAGCTGAATGCGGCGCTCACGGTGGCCACGCTGAAGCATGAAGGAGAACGGTTGGGCTACGTGCTGATTTTCGAAGACCTGTCAGACCTGCTGAAGGCGCAAAAGCAGGCTGCGTGGCGGGAAGTGGCGCGGCGGATCGCGCACGAGATCAAAAATCCGCTGACGCCGATTGCGCTGTCAGCGGACCGGATCCGCCGGCACCTGGATCGCGGCACGCGGCCCGATTCGGCGTCGATGGAAGTAATCCGGCACTGCTCGGAAACGATCGCGGCATCGGTGGACACGGTACGCACGCTGGTCGACGAGTTTTCGACGCTGGCCCGGTTTCCGGCGTCGCATCCCAGCCCAGCCAGCATTAATGCGATCGTGGAGAGCGCGCTCGATCTATTTGAGGGGCGGCTCGATGGCATCACGCTGTATAAGAGTCTGGCTCCCGGTCTACCCAAGGTGATGGCGGATTCCGACGCCATCCGACGCGCCCTGACCAACCTGGTGGACAACGCAGCCGAAGCGATGGAAGGCGCGCTGCTGCGCGAAATTCGGGTGAGCACGAGCCTGGTCACGAGCCGGGATGCCGTCGAAATCCTGGTGACCGATACCGGGCACGGCGTAACGCAGGAATTGAAAGAGAAATTGTTTTTGCCGTATTTCTCGACCAAGAAGCGCGGCACGGGGCTGGGGCTTGCCATCGTGAGCCGCATCGTGGAAGACCATCACGGATCGATCCGCCTCGAAGAGAACAAGCCGGTGGGCACGCGCTTCATCGTTGAACTACCGCTTGCCCCCGAACCTGCTGCCGCTACTGATTCCGTACAACATGTCTAGCATTCTGATCGTGGACGACGAATCCGGCATCCGCGATTCCTTGCGGGGAGTCCTGGAAGACGAAGGCTTTCGCACCGAAGAAGCGGAAAGCGGCGAGGCCTGCCTGCGCCTGCTGGAGAAGAATTCCTTTGACGTGATCCTGCTCGACGTGTGGCTGCCGGGAATCGACGGGCTGGACACATTACAGAAAATTCGCGAGGTCGGAGATCCTCCTGAAGTGATCATGATCTCCGGGCACGGCACGATTGAGACCGCGGTGCGCGCCACCAAACTGGGGGCGTACGACTTTCTGGAGAAGCCGCTCTCGATTGACCGCACCCTGATCCTGATCAAGCACGCGATTGACGCCAAGAAGCTGCGCCACGAAAACCGAGACCTGAAGAAGCAGTTGCAGTCCAAGAGCGTGATCGTGGGAGACAGCGTTCCCATGAAGGCGTTGCGCCAGCAGACCTCGATTATGGCGCCGACCAATGGACGGGTTCTGATTTACGGCGAATCGGGGACGGGCAAAGAACTGGTGGCGCATGCCATCCATGCACAGAGTCTTCGCAAGGACGAGATGTTCCTGGAGGTGAATTGCGCGGCGATTCCGGAAGACCTGATTGAAAGCGAGCTTTTCGGGCACCGGCAGGGTTCGTTTCCCGGAGCGACCAGCGACAAGGAGGGCAAGTTTCAGAAAGCTACCGGCGGGACTCTGTTCCTGGATGAAGTGGGCGACATGAGCCTGAAGACGCAGTCCAAGGTACTGCGCACGCTTGACGAACAGCGCTTTACGCCGGTGGGGAGCTCCGATGCGATTACGGTGGACGTGCGGGTGATTGCGTCGACGAACAAGGATCTGGAAGAAGAAATCTCGAAGGGAAATTTTCGGGAAGACCTGTTCTACCGGTTGAATGTGATTCCGTTTTTTGTTCCACCGCTGCGCGAGCGTAAGGAAGATGTGCCGTTGCTGGCGCGGCATTTTCTGAAAGAGTTTGCGGCGGCGTACGGGCGCCGTTCGCGCGAGATCACCGATGACGCCATTCAGAGCCTGATCCGGTATTCCTGGCCGGGCAATGTGCGCGAATTACGCAACGTGATCAAGCGAATCGTGATCATGAACCCGACCACCACACGTTTCGAACGCAAGCATTTGCCGCCTTTGATTTATCGCGAGTTCTCCACGTTGCACCAGGCGCGGGACGCGTACGAGCGGGATTACATTTTGAAGAAGTTGGATGAGAATCACGGGAACGTGAGCCGGACCGCGGAGATGCTGGGACTGGAACGGAGCCATTTGTATCGCAAGATGAAAGCTTTGGGAATTGCGGCGAAGGAGTGAGGGGGTTCGGGTGTCAGGTGTCAGGTGTCAGGTGTCAGGTCTCGGGTCTCGGGTCTCGTTTTCAGAGTGTCGTCCCTGAAGGGGACTCAGGCTTACTCCGCACTTACGTTCGGGGCTAATCTCTGACGTCGCTGCGCGACTTCGCTGCGTTTGATTTCCGATTTCAGTGTGATTGCGACTTCGCGCTAATCTCTCATGTCGCCGCCACTTCGCTCTCGGGTGTGGCGAGACTTCGCGATTTCGCTACTTTGCTTTCGGCTTGGTGATTTTCTTTTAGCGCTTGCGCATGTGAATTTCTTTTCCGTTGTTTCGGAATTGAACTTCGTCCATGAGCTGGTTGATGAGGAAAATGCCTCGGCCGTGGTTGGAGTAGATATTTTCGCCTTGGACCGGGCTGGGAATGCAGTTGGGGTCGAAACCTGGGCCGGGATCGCGAACGACGATGAGCATGCCACCGCTTTCGTCGCAGGCTACATCGCATTCGACTACCTTGGTGATGTCACCCTTGGCGCCGTGCACGACGGCATTGGCCAGCGCCTCGCTGAGCGCCAGCTCGATGGCTTCTTCTTTCCCCATGGCGCACTGGGTGTCGCGCACCACTTCCATAATGCCCTGGACTACCGGATCGATGGCGTTTCGGTCGGCCGCAAGGGTAACCTTGAGCTTAAGGACGAACTTCCCCGGATCGAAGCCACACCCGTTCGGCGGTTCTCCAGCCATGTCAGTGTCCATCCCCAGAACTTAGATACTTCGAGCAGGGATTTGATTCTATAGAGAGAATGGGATTGCCACAATGTTTGTGCATCAACGGGATTGGCGGCCGGACGTTCCGGTGAGTCCTTCCAGTTGCCGACGCCAGTCCAACTCGTCGACAACGCTCCGGGAATTCCGCCATCCCGGCTGGACTTTCACGAAAAGCTCAAGAAAGACCTTAGTTTGTAACATGCGCTCCATGTTCAGGCGAGCCGCGGTGCCGATTTTCTTGAGCATCTGGCCGCCCTTGCCGACGAGGATGGCTTTCTGCCCCTCGCGTTCGCAAAAGATAGCGGCAGCAATGCGGGTGAGTTTGGGACCTTCCTCAAATTGTTCCACGATCACCGAAGTGGCGTGGGGAACCTCCTCCATGGTTTCGAGCAGAACGCGTTCGCGGATGATTTCCGCGGCCATGAAGCGCGCGGGCTGGTCGGTGGTCTGATGCTCGGGAAAATACTTCGGACCGGTGGGCAATGCATTGACCACCTTCTCCAGCAACAAGTCCAAGCCTTGCTTCTTTAGGGCCGAGAGCGGGATGATTTCCTTGAACTCATGGCGCTGGCGAAATTCCTCGATGATGGGCAGCAACGCCTTTTTGTCACGAAGCAGGTCGATCTTATTCAGCAAGAGGAAGACAGGCGTGCCCGCCTGCTGGGCCAGCTTCAGGGCAAAGTTGTCTTCCGGGCTGAGCCGTTTATTTACATCCACGATCAGCAGGATGAGGTCGCAACCTTCCAGGGCTTCCCGTACCTCGATCATCATTTTGCGACCGAGCGAACTGTCGGGTTTGTGCACTCCCGGAGTATCGATGAGAATCACCTGAGCGCCCGGACGCTTCCCCTGCTTGGGCACGTGCACGATGCCTTGAATGCGATTGCGGGTGGTCTGCGGCTTGGGGCTGATGATGGCGAGACGCTCGCCCACGAGCGCGTTCAGCAGGGTGGATTTGCCGGCGTTGGGACGGCCCAGGATACATGCGAAGCCGGAGTGGAAGGACA
>QIAI01000301.1:6947-9681 GCA_003224995.1 Acidobacteriota bacterium | reverse complement strand
GGCTGAGGAGGGACTCATGTTCAAAATTCTCAGGTTAAGTTGCATTCTGGGGATGCTAATGGTGGCGGCAGATCCTGCCAATTCAGCTGCTCATCTCATGTTGCAAAGTGAACTCAACTCAAAGGACCCCATCTCGATCGTGATTACGTTCAAGGACGGCCATGCAGGAGACATATGCGATGGCCGAGGTCGCCCGAGTTGAATACAAGGATTTGACCCAACCGACGATCGGGACGGACTACTTTCTGGGAGTATGGGAGGTAGGCGACGGCAACAGCGGATCCTTTCTTATCAAACTCGAACCGAATGGTGAGGCGGCCAGGTCTCTCGGCGCGAGCCATGGTACTTGGGCGGTGGTTGGCGAAGAAGTCCGCGTAAGCTGGGATGACGGCTGGCACGATGTCATCCGCAAGGTGGGCGATGGTCACGAGAAATTTGCATTCGCTCCAGGCATTGCCTTGGATGACAAGGCAGCCAATGTGACGGCTGCCCGGAAAATTGAACCGAAGAAAACGGAATCCAAGCGCTGAGTTAGTTTTGATTGCTTGAGCCTTGTTTCACCACAGAGGCACAGAGAAAGGCAAAATCTTAAACCGCGGAGGGCACAGAGAGGGGCCGCAGAGAACGCACCGACGCAGCGAAAATCCGTGGAGAAATCAGAGGCCCAGGTTAGCGTGCAAAAAGCGCACGCGAACCTGGGGCACCGGTTGATCTGCGGACACCGGTTAACCTGCGGACACCGGTTAACCTGGGGCACCGGGCAGAGTTAGCGGCGGTCAGTTTCGGCTAGGGATCGGAACTAGATCAACTTCATCTGGCGAGGCTCGACTGCCATGATGCGAACTCGTTCCACCCGGCGGTCGGTGGAGTCCAGCACCTCGAAGCGCAGGCCGTCCTCTTCGATGACTTCGCCCTTTTGCGGAATCCTGCCGGCAAGTTCGGTCACGAGGCCCGCGACGGTGGTGGCATCTTTACCGTCGGGACGAATCCCAAATAATTCATCCAGGTGATCGACGTCCATGTTGCCGGGAACGATGTAGGAACGATCGTTTTCTTTCACGACCTGGGATTTTTCGTGCTCGTCGCGAATTTCGCCCACAATTTCTTCGACCAGGTCCTCGATGGTGACCAGGCCGGCGACGCCGCCGTACTCGTCGACTGCGATGGCCATGCGGATGTTGTTCTTGCGCATCTCGCGGAGTAAATCACTTCCCAGTTTGCTTTCGGGCACGAAGTACACATCCTTGCGCATGAGGGATTCGACAGTGCGCGTGTGCGCCTCGGTGTCGGCGACCTGCAGCACGTCCTGCGCGTAAACGATGCCCACGATGTTATGGACGGAATCCCGATAGACCGGAACGCGGGAAAAGGGCTTGGTGCGCAGCAACTCGACGAAGCGTTCGACCGTCATGGCGGTGGGGACGGCCACCATTTCGGGACGAGGCTTCATCGCGTCGCGCACCGTCTTGCCGCTGAACTCGACCACCGACTGAATCAGGTCCCGATCGCTGGCCTGGATGATGCCTTCTTCCTGCCCGGCCTCGATGAGGGCATCGACGGCCTCGGCGGAAGTCTCGGGCGCTTCCTCCGACTGACGCTTGGTTAACGATGCCACTGACTGCAAGAAGCCCAGCATCAGCGTGATCGGCAGTACGGTGTAGATCAGAACACGCAAGAGCGGCACCCAGCGCGCCAGCCATTCGCCATTGGTGCGCGAGAAGAAGACAAAGGGCAAAAAGCGGTTGAAGACAACAATGATCAGAACCAGGCTGAGCGTGGCCTGAAAAATTTCCTGGATGCTCCAGGCCTTGTCGCTGAACACGGTGAAGCCGATCGACATGGCGATGGCAGCCATGAGGACCTGCACCAGGATGGCCATGGAGAGCGAGGCGCGGGCGCGGCTCACGCGCAATTTGGGTTCGACTTTCTGTTCGAAGGAATCGATGTTGTCCTGAAATTCGCGAGAGAGGAATTTACCGATCTCGGCGTAAAGGCGATCGACGTAGGAGACCAGCATCAGTAGGCCAGCCAACAACAGGAGCGCGCCTGCGACGGCGTAGTTCATCCCGCGCGCCTCCGGGAGCTCGGTTTTCTGCGCGCCGCCGGCGACGCTGCGGTCGCGGCGGAGCGATTGGGGGACTTCTCCGTATTTCGTTCAATCAAAGCCATGGGCAGGCGGAGTTGCTGGCGTAATTGGTGTTCCTTGCGGGCCATGGTACGAGCGTCGGTCTCATGATCGTAACCGCTCAGGTGCAACATGCCATGCAAGACGAGTATTTTGATTTCGTCGGACGGAGAATGTCTCAGACGGCGTGCGTTTTGGGATGCGATTTCGGCGGAGATGGCGAGATCGCCGGCGAATCCCCTGGCCGCCAAAGGATGCGGCGAAAACGATAGCACGTCCGTAGGCTTGTCCAGGCCACGAAAGCTCTGATTGAGGCGGCGGAGTTCGCGGTTGGTGGTGACGAGCACGGTCACGCTTCCGTGCAGTCCAACGGCGCGCCGGGCGCGGGTCAGGAAGCGATCGAGAGAAGCCTCGGTCAGTCCCGGCACGCGCTTTTGGAAAATCACCATTGCATTCGACGACGGCGAATTTGCGAACCCGTTCACGGCAAAGTTAGAAACAGCCTCAAAGAAAACAGGAGGGCATCTCCTGCCCTCCCAGACGAAATCGGCAACTACTGTGCGTCGCGAGGTCGGGAAACCGCGGTAACGTTCTTATCCTTGGTGAAAA
>QIAI01000301.1:0-6937 GCA_003224995.1 Acidobacteriota bacterium | reverse complement strand
AGGGACAGGGACATCTGTTGCTCGGCCACACGCGTCTTGTGATCGTCGTAGGCGCGGATGATGCGCTGCACCAGGTGATGGCGAACGACGTCGGACTCATCGAAGTAGACGAATGCCAAACCCTCGACCGGCTTAAGAATGTCGATGGCTTCGACCAGGCCGCTGCGGCGCGCGTTGGGCAGATCGATCTGCGTGATGTCGCCGGTGATCACCGCCTTGGAGTTGAATCCGAGACGGGTGACGAACATCTTCATTTGCTCGGAAGTTGTGTTCTGCGCTTCGTCCATGATGACGAACGAATCGTTGAGCGTGCGTCCGCGCATGAAGGCAATGGGAGCGATCTCGATAACATTCTTTTCGAGATAGCGATCGACCTTCTCGGGATCGAGCATGTCGTAGAGCGCGTCATACAGAGGACGCAAGAAAGGAACGATCTTGTCCTGAAGAGTGCCGGGGAGAAAGCCGAGCCGCTCGCCGGCTTCAACGGCAGGGCGCGCGAGAATAATGCGGTTGACTCGCTTGGCAAGCAAGGCCGAGATGGCGAACTCTTCGGCTGGACGGTGCGGCGCCCGAAGGAACGCTGCTTGCCCGCTTCGGCGAGCCCGCGAAGGGTTACTTTGGGATCGCTGGTGATGACGCGCAGCATGCTATTGAGATCACCGTTGTTGAAGGTGAACCCGGCGCGCTGCAGGTGATCGTAATCGGCGAAGACCTGCTCGGCGCGAGCTACATCGCGGGGCGCGCCTTCAACCTGGATGCCGTTGGAACGCAGGTCAATGGTGATGTTCAGGCCATCTTCGAGCACGTGTAGATTTTCATCACGCGTGCCAAACAGGGTCTCTATGTTCGAGCTGACTTCAATGCTCTTTTTCATTCAGAAAGCCGGTGTTTCGTCCTTTCCGGGGCCCGTAGAACATTGGCGGAGAAGCCGCCAGCCGAGGGCGTACTCGGCCCTGCCATCCTTCAAGAAACTGTGTCGAAACCTTTGACACAGATGTACTTACCGGGCAACGCACACTCCGGTGCACCATCCGCTGAAAAACAAACGTTGGTCTTCGTAGGGGTGGAACGCAGCGGAAATGCTCGCCCTGGGGTGCAAGCAACAACCATTACTGTTTAGCCTACCCCGCGGGCTGGTGGGAGTCAATGGGATGGGTGGAGTAGTCGTCGGTCGTTCGTTGGTCTCGGTCATCGGTCGTCCGTCGTCGGTCGTCGGCAACTACGGCCATCGGGTCGAGCTGGAATTGGGCTCGCGCTGGAACTGATGAACCGGAAATTGCGGGTTAGTGGGCGATGGCTTTCTGGAAGTCATCAGCGGTGGTGTTATAGCAGGGCAACTTACTGTTCTTATTGGAGGCATTGCCGGCCAGACGGTTGGCGGCGTCCTCGTCGGGCTGCTCCCCTTCCGGCCAAGACATCTGCATGAGAGTTTCATCGCAGCGCGGGTCCCGGGTGGCGCGCAGTTTGTAAATTTTGGTGGTGCTCAAATCGTATTCCGAAAGCCGCTTTTGATAGGGCAGGAAGACGAATACCAGTTTGATCAATTCGGTTTGTCCCGGGCTCAGACGACGTTCCGCAATGAAGACTTCGTAGTTGGAGAAGAAAGAAGTCTTCGAAGATGCCACGGCTACGCCGACCAAACGTAAAGGCACATCTTCACCCGACGGGTTGGTAGTTGGCGGCGGGGATGATTGAGGTTGACCCGCGCCGGGCAGCGGCTCCATCTGTTCCAACGGTCCGGTGGAGACCGATCCACTTCCGGCGGGCGGGCCTCCGGCTCCCAAATTCCCTCCGGGCAGATCGCCCGCGCGGCCGCTTCTACCGGAGCCATTTCCACCTGCGCCGTTCCCACCGGTGCCGTTTCCACCGGTGCCGACGCCATCTCCCATCGATGGCGGTGGGGCGACGACGTTTCCGCCGCCGGCCAGCAGGGCGCCACCATGACCACGATTGCCATTTCCGGTTCCCTGAAGTCCGGGAGGCGGTGGCACGACCTGCGTACCTGCTCCCGCCAACGGTCCGAAACGGCTGTTGCCTCCGCCGCCGGTTCCCGAGCCACCCTGAATTGTGGGCGGAGGAGCGACCACATCTGCGCCGCCCGACGATAAGCCGGCGCGTCCGTTGCCACCTGGTCCTTTGCCGGAACCGCTTCCCATCCCTGCCAGGGAAGGCGGAGGCGCAACCACAGCGGAGCCACCTCCACTCAGCGCTCCACCTAAACCGCCACGGCCGGAAGAGGCACCCCCCGCGCCAGACATCGTTGGTGGAGGAGGAACGATCTCGGAACCGCCGGAACCCAGCGAGGTGATTCGGCCCTTGCCATTGCCGCCGCCGGCCTGCATTGCGGGTGGTGGAGGAACCACGGCGGAGCCTCCGCCCAAGCTACCCATGCGCGATCCGTCGCCCGCTCCGTTGCCAGAGCCTTGCAGGGTGGGTGGAGGGGGAACGATCTTGGAAGCGCCTCCAGAAAAGAAAGAGCCCAAAGCGCCTAGTACGCCGCCGCCATTTTGTACGGAGGGTGGAGGCGGCACGACCTGCGGACCGACGCCTCCCGGAGATGCAACGCGACCCAGACCGCCACCGAGTCCAGCAGCTTGAACGGCGGGCGGTGGAGGAACGACGGCTACGCCCGGCCCTGGCATCGAACCAGCGCGTCCTGAATGCTCGACCGAGGGCGGCGGCGGCACCACACCGGCAGAACCGGATGCGAGCGCGCGAGGACCACGTCCCAAGCCGGCGCGCAGTCCTTCTCCGGGCAACTGAGGTGGTGGGGCAACGATCTGGCCCGCGGCACCGAGGCTTCCCACGGTGCGCCCCGTCCCCTGAATCGAAGGCGGCGGTTGTACGACGCTTGCGCCGGGTCCGCGCAGGGTTCGGCGTCCGCCCATGCCTGCCAAGTCGGCCGGCGGAGCGAGCGCAGCGGCTTGCGGAAGCCCGCTCAGTGGATGGGCCCGGCCGCTGACCTCAGGAGGAGGAGCGACGGCGGAATTTAAGGCCCCCAGAGGAGATTGCGAACGAGACGTAGCCGAGAGCGGTACTGAGGGCATGGTCGGGTTCGAGGATGCAAGATTGGGTGCCCGCGGGCCTTCGGCCAGCTTTAAATCTGGAGGCACGACGAGCTTGGGAGTTCCCCGGCTTTCAGCAGCCACCGGCATGGCTCCGGAGCCATGCGCCCGCGATGCGGTCTGCGACTTCGTCTGGGATTGCGGTTTGGCTTTCGGCGGACTGCTGCGCGCCGAAGGAAATATTTTTGAAGGTGAGTAGTAGATCGATCCCGAGGTGCGATACGTCTCTCGGACATGCGGCTGGGGCCGGCTGGCCCAGCCTTGGGTAAGCGCCCAGCCCGCAAAAATCACGACGAAGTGCCAGAGCAAAGATTCCTGGAACGACTTCCAGGGCAAGCTGGTGGGTAGGAAAACATCGTGCCAAAGATCGCCCGGCGAGGAAGTCCTTAAACTCGCGGAAACCGGCTCAAAAGCATGGAATAGATTGCTGAAAAATACACGATGCGCGGGCTCGCGTTCGACGAGCAGGTTCAGACGAGGTTCGGCCTTGGGCGCAACACTCGTATCCGAACTGAAAAGCTCGAAGGCGTTTTCCATGGATCCTACGCGGCGGGGGGAAACTTTGATTCATTATAGGCCAATGACTCCCCCAGCCGGCCAGTCATAAAAGTCAAAAGTGCACGAAAGCGTTAAGATCCGCATGCACGAATTCTGCGACATCCAACCGGATTTCTCGTGTGCCTTCTTCTTATTCCACGAAAATCACTGTCTCTCAAGAGTTTGGTCCGCCTAAGGCGATTCGCTTACCAGCCGCACTAGATACTCGCGGTTCACGATATTGCGAAGAAAAGCCTTTAACCGCGAAGATCGCGAAGGTCGCGAGAAAACCAATGCCAGTAAAACTTCAGGCATTTTCGGCAACTTCAGGTTCAGCAACTTCAGGCATCTTCTGCACTTCAGGCATTTTCGGCTCGCGCATCCGGAATCGACGCGGGCACAGAGCGTTTTGCAGCCCACTCCCGCAAAGCTCCGATCTCCTCAGCTCGCGTCGTCGACAAAGGTACGGTGCCGGGAATGGCGTCGAGCAAGTGCTTTTCGCCGAGCAGTTGCTTTTGCGAATACGCGGCATAGAGCGCGGTCTGCACTACGGATTCAATTTCGGCGCCGGAATAGCCGCGGGCGGCTGCGGCGACACGATCAATCTGAAAGTCCGCGGGATTGCGTTTTCTTTTCGTCAACTGGATCGCGAAGATCTGCTTGCGTTCTGCCTGGTTCGGCAAGTCGACGAAGAAGAGTTCGTCGAAGCGGCCTTTGCGGATCAACTCCGGCGGAAGCACGCTGACGTTATTACAGGTGGCAGCGACGAAGACGGGAGCCTTGCGATCCTGCATCCACGACAAGAATGCGGCTAGCAGGCGGGAGGAGACGCCGGCGTCGGCCGAAGCGGAATCGGGGCCACTGCCGGCAAACACTTTTTCCAACTCATCAATCCAGAGCACACAGGGCGCGAGGCCTTCGGCGACCTGAAAGACTTTCTGAATGCGCTTTTCGGTTTCACCGATGTACTTGTCGTAGACGGCGGCGGTATCGAACTTCACCAGGGGCAGCTTCCATTCGCCGGCAATGCAGCGCGCACACATGCTCTTGCCACAACCCTGCACACCCAGGATGATGACGCCGCGGGGCGGATCGAGGCCGAAGGCGCGAGCCTGCTCTTCCCAGGAACCGCGGCGCTGCGCGAGAAAGCGCTTCAGATTGTCGAGGCCGCCAACACTGGCGAGCGAATCGCTGACCTCAACGAACTCGAGCATCTCGGAACGACGCAGCAGGGCTTTCTTGGCTTCAAGCACGTCGGTGATGGTTTCAGCACAGAGCGCGTAGCGGGCGACCAGCGCCTGCGAGATGGCGCGCTCAGCTTCTTCTTCCGTAAGGCCGCGAAGATTGTCGGCCATGGCATCGATGCCAGCCGGGTCGAGCCTTCTTTGTAGGGTGTGATTTTTCGAAATGCGGACCAAAGTTTCATCAATGATTTGGCGAAGCCTTTGGCGATCAGGCAAGGGCAATTCCAGAAACTCGACCAGGCTGGCGAGTTCCGGAGGAATGGAAATTTTGGGCGCGGTGAGAATGACGGTGCGACGATTGGTGGCGAATTTCTGTCCCACGTCGCGCAGGCGGCGGACCACCACGGGATCGTCCATGTGGCGGTGCAGATCTTTGAGGATGAAGGCGGCTTCGATGGAGATGCCTTCGAGATTGGCGAGCATTTTGGCGGGCTCGCGGCTGTCGTACAGAGCCTTGGCGCTTTCGACGAGATCATTCAACCGTTCCGATTCCGCATCGGGCGAGTCCGGTAGCAATGGTCCATTCGAAGGCTGCGAGGTTAAGTGATGAGCAGGCGGCACGGACCATGCGCACGGCGCGCGACTCTTCGACCGTCTCCATCACCACGATGGGTGTGGAGGAGTCGATCAGCACTTTCAGCCGATCCAGCACCTTGTCCATATCCGTTTGACCGCTCAGGACTTACTCTCGTACAATAACGTATTCGGTACCCACCGGAATATCTCTCTCGTAGAAACGAAGGTAACCAAAGAGCATGGCGAATCATTTATCGGCGCTGAAGCGCGCCCGGCAGACGGAAAAACGGACGGCGACCAACCGCACCAATACCTCGCGCCTGCGTGGCGTGCTGCGCGAATTGCGGGAAGCGATTGCCAAGGGCGATAAAGCGGCCGCGGAAACAAGCTATCGCGCGACGGTATCAGCCCTGGACAAGGCGATTCAGAAGGGCGTGCTGCACAAAAATACGGCAGCGCGGTATAAGTCGCGGTTGTCGGCACGGGTGCGGGCAATCGGCGCAAAGTAAATTTGGACGGAGTTTTTATCGCGGCAGCCTTCGGGTTGCCGTTTTTGTTTGGGGAAAGCTTTTCACCACAGAGGCACAGAGACACGGAGCACGGACTTTCGGGTCTCAGTCGAGACTTGGCGGTGGGAGCAACGGGCGTCCTCGCCCGTTCACCGCGCATTAGAACGACGGGCGAGGACGCCCGTCTCTTGTTTGAATAAGGTGCGGAAACGAGAGCGCGTTTGAGTTTCAGATTGGCGAATGTGGTGTTCCTGAAAACAGACGACCCATGACAGATGACCGATGACTGAGGACTACCTCGGCTTGTCGCTCAACTTTTTGCAGGGGTAGTCTCCGTTCCAGAGCAAGGCTTCGATCTTGCCTTCTTTGTCGCGGCGAAAGCCGACCTTCACGTAAAGCTGGCGATAGAAGAATGTGTCTTTGCCGGTCGGCTCCAGCGGGAGATAGTCTCCACCGGTACCGCGTAGATACAGGGCGTCGCCTTCGGCGCGGATATCCAGCAACAGGGTTGGATTCACCTCGTAAGTACCAACGAAATTCTCCGGACGCGCGACTGGCGACTTGACGGTTGACCTGGACGCAGGCGGCTGCGGGTTCTCGCCGAGAGCAATGGAGGCAAGATCCTCCCCCATCCGGTTGACACCCGCGTCCTCGAGATTGCCGAGGACAATGACCGTCAATCGATCGTCCAGAAAAAGCGAGACATGGGACACAAAGCCAGGCTCACGGCCGTCCTGCTCGAGGTATTTATGCCTGGTCCTGGTCTCGCGGGCGTTCCAGCCGTACACAGACTTGCGCAAATCGAGGAACTGTCGCGCTTCGAGAGCGCGCGACCAGGCATAGAGATCGCTGGTGGTGGAGTAGAGCGAGGCAGAGCCGGCGAGAATCGTTTTATCGTAAGAACGGGCGTTGCGCAGGCCAGGCTCGTCCAGCGCGGGTTGGTATCCGGATGCACGAGCGGCGATCACCGTGTCATCGCGAAACGTTCCGGTATCTTTCAGGCGAGCCGGCTTGAGAATCTCTTCCGCTAGAAATTGTTCGTAGGGCTTCCCGGAAACCTGCTCGA
>QIAI01000239.1 GCA_003224995.1 Acidobacteriota bacterium | reverse complement strand
CGCGTATCTCAGCTGACCTATACCCTGGGCAAGCCGCGCATCAAGGTTCCTTACTTTGCTATGGTCAATCTCATTGCCGGAGAAAAGATTGTCCCGGAACTGGTGCAGGGCGACTTTACCGCCGAGCGCGTCGTTGCCCGCCTGCGAGAAATTATTCCGGACGGCCCTCCCCGCACCGCCATGCTCGAAGGTCTGGCCCAGGTCAAGGCCCGTTTGCGGGCTCCGAACCCGACCGATCCCCGTCCCGCCGCAGAACGCGCTGCCAATGCCGTTTTGGAGTTGCTCGAACAACCCGCCAGGACCCAAACTGCGTGAAATTACAGCATCCCTCCCGAAAGAACCTCGCAATTTGCCCTTAACCCTTGTACCGACAGCATCTTTTGCGTCAAAATCTTCATCAAAGTTCGAAGACAAGGTCGATTCAGGAGATTCGTTTTGATGCCCGTTTACCGTCGGCGCTGCCGTCCGGCCCTCTTGGCAAGCCTCTCTCTGCTCCTCGCCTGTTTGCCGGCCTGGTCGGCCGACCAGAAGTCGCGCCTGCGCGTCGATGACTACCAGATTGAGGCGGATCTCAATCCCCATTCCCATAAGATCAGCGCCAAAGCCAAGGTCAAGTTCACCGCGCTCGATGACCTGAGCGTCGCCACCTTCGAATTGAACAACGCCCTACGCCTGACCAAGGTCACTGACGCCAACAACAAGCCACTTTCCGCCGAGCGAGTTACCCAGGATTCCAGCGTCCGCATCCCCCTGACCGCCGGCATGTCCAAGGATTCCAGCACCACCATGACTTTTGAGTACGAAGGCGTCCTCGATTCCGCCGACGAAAGTCCGGTGCAGGGCCTGAAGCTGGCTTCGATCAATGACGACACCAGTTATCTGCTCTACGCCGCGCGCTGGTTCCCGGTCAACGGCTACGGCTTGAACCGCTTTACCTCCACCATCAGCATCACCATTCCCCCGCACATGGTCGCGATCGGTAGCGGGAAAATGACCGTCGGCGAGAGCGCGGCTTCGAAAAAAGCCGGCGCACTGCCGGGAAAGACCTACACCTTTGTCAGCGACCATCCCAGTTTCCCTGGCACTATCATCGCGGGCGTATTTCAGGAGAGCAAAAGCGACGATGCCGGCGTCGACCTTCACGTATTTTTCAAGCCTCTGCACCAGAAACTTGCGCCGGAATACACCAACGCTGCCCTAAAGGAATTCACCTACTACATCACCGCCTTTGGTCCATTGCCTTCGCCGACGCTGCGAGTTGTGGAATTACCCGACGATACCGTGCCGACGGCTTCTGCCCCCGAGTTGGCTGCCATCGCCAGCCGCACCATCACAGATAAAACCAACTATCGTTTGCTGGCGAACACCATCGCGCACCAGTGGTGGGGAAACTCGGTAAATCCGGCGAGCAAAGAAGACTGGTGGATTTCCGACGGCTTCTCGCGCTACTCCGAAGCCATGTACGTAGAACAGGCCGCCGGCACCATGGGCATGGAAGAGGCTGTCAAAGACATGTCGGTCGGAGCCCTCGCCTATGACACCGTGCCACTTTCCAGCGTGGCCAAGCTCGATGTCTTTTCTCCCGAGTTCCAGACCCTTGTGACCGACAAGGGCGCCATGATCGTCCACATGTTGCGCTGGGTGGTCGGGGACACGCAGTTTTACAAGATCATGCGGACCTTCGCCACTCAGTACGCCGGAAAGTCTGCCACCATCGCTGATTTCCAGACCATAGCCGAGAAGGAACACGGCGAAAAGCTCACCTGGTTCTTCACCCAGTGGTTGGATTCCACGGGCGCTCCCGAATTCAAGACCAAGTACACCGTCTACCGCCTCGGCAACAACAAGGGCTTTCGCGTGGTCGGTGAGATTTCGCAGGACCTCGACCTGTTCCGTATGCCGGTCGATCTCAAGATCGATACCGACGGCAAGACCGAAGAAAAGCGTATCGAAGTAGTGGGCACCAACTCGCCTTTCAGCCTCGAGACCTTCGGCAAGCCGCGTCGCATTGCTGTCGATCCCGATGACAAAGTTCTGAAGAATTCCAGTGAAGTGCGCATGCGCGCCTCTATCACCCGTGGGCAGGCCTTAGTCCAGCAAGGCGATCTAGCCGCGGCCCTGACCGAATTCAACAAGGCGCTCGACGCCAACAAGAACAGCTCGCTGGCGCACTACCGGGTCGCCGAGGTCTTCTTCCTGCAGCGCAACTACCAGGCCGCCGCCAATGCCTATCGCGAGTGTCTGAACGGTGACGGCGATCCCCGCTGGACCGAGGTCTGGAGCCACATCCAACTCGGCAAGATCTTCGACATCACCGGACAGCGTGAGCGCGCCGTCAACGAATACCGCCAGGCCCTGCAAACCAACGACAACACCCAGGGCGCCGGCGACGAAGCCCGGAAATACATTCAAAAACCCTACGAACGAGAAAAAGCCACACCCGGAGCATAGGGCGCCCTAAGGGTAGGGCGATTTCAGATTTGTAGATTCCTGATTCCCGATTCCTGATCCCCGATCCCCTAAGATCATGTCATCAGGTTCCCGGTTCCCCACGATCCTCAGATTCCCGATCCACTACGATCATGTCATCCTGAGCGCAGTGAGGCGCCAGCCGAACGGAGTCGAAGGACCCCGCGTCGGCAGCGTAAGCCCACGGCGGGGTTCTTGGTTTGCATCTGAAATCTACAATCTGAAATCTGAGATTCTGCCCGCGATTTTAGATTTGCAGATTAAAAGTTCCGACCATCGCGCGGGAAACTGCCCTCGTGGACACTCTGCATGTTAACTACAAGATAAATTATGCGCCAGGATTCGTTCTGCTGCCTTCCTGGGGCTCGGATGACCTAAACCATGCCTCCGGCTCCAACTCGGGCGCTACGGGCCTGCAGGCGCAATTGGCGGGCACTTTACGCAATAGTTGCACCCGTGAGTTTGACAGAAATAAGGCCTTCGCCTCTTTTCAATAACTTAGCTAAAAGTGAATGCGATCCGAGTGCCCTGATACGGGCAAAAGCAAGAAAGGATTTTTCGCGGGTGCCCCATCTTTGCGCGTTCTGTGCGCAAAGGTGGGATTCCACTAAAGCTTCGATCTTGGATTTTGCCAAGGACCAAGGACCAAGGACCGACGACCGACGACTTCACTTCCTCCCGAAGCTAAGCCCGCTCAGTCTCTCCACACTGTGCTCGTCGACTCCTCTACTCGCCACCAGCACATGAAACGTCTCGCCCATCCCCGCCGGCGTGACCAGATGCTTTAACTGCAGCGCGACCTTGGCCCGTTCCTGGGGCAGTCGGCATTCCTGAAACGCGTCGGCAAACTGGTTCGCTTCGCCGATGCCCAACAAAAACTGCGATTGCGTCCGCAGTTTGTGAGCCCGCATGCCGTTTTCCTCAGCCGCCGCCGCTAACGCGGTGAAGTTGACGTGAGCCGTGATGTCCTGTTCGCCCGGAGCTTCATAAGCATTTGAACTGGCCGAATGCTGTCGATAAGCCATAACGGTCCCCAGATGACGCCCGGCCAGTTGCTCTTCGCGCGTGTAGCCATAATCAATGGCGATGAAGAATCCGTTTCGGATGCTTGCGCTCCGCTGCGTCATGACGTGCTGTGCAATCAAAGCTGCCTCGGTTCGGAAATCGCCTTCCGGATGCACGCCATAACGATCGAGGAAATCCAATTCGGCGCTGGATGCGGACGCCCACCCCTCTCGAAGCGTACCGCCTCCCGTATCGATGCGCAGCGAGCCGTTCGCGCACAAAACCTCCACCGGAAGCGCATCAAAAAATTCATTGGCAAAGATGATAAGGGGAACCTCAGGGGCTAAAGCCCTCTCAGTCGCAGGGTTTTCGGCACGGCTGAAGCCGTGCCCTTCCCGTGTCTGGCTGG
>QIAI01000238.1 GCA_003224995.1 Acidobacteriota bacterium | reverse complement strand
CGCCATTCATGATGTGCTCATCCTGCATCGACTCGCCGCGTACTTCCAGCACAAATACTTCCTTTGACCGCACGAAGTCGGCCAGCGAGATGGTGTTGCCATCGCGTTGCTCCATGGCCTCAATCGGCAACCCTGCCGCAATTCGTCCAATCACCGGCAGCACCAGCCCGGTATTCACTGACATGGATTGCTTCAGCTTGCCTTTGGGTGCGACCAGGTCGATGGAGCGGCTGCGGTTGTAGTCCCGCGTGAGAAGGCCTTTCTTCTCGAGATTGGAAACGTGTTTGTGAACGGTTGCCAGCGAGTTCAGGCCGAGCCCCTCGGCAATTTCCTCAAACGATGGAGAGTAGCCCCGCTCCGCCACAAAGCGCGAAATGAAGTCATACAGTTCACGTTGCCGCCGCGTGATTGCCATAGGCGGATTCTGAGCGAATAAAAGGCGAATGTCAAGGGAATCTTCGCTTTCTAGCGCGGCCGCTGCTGCCCCTGGATTCGTCGTCAGCGCAGACATAAAACACTTGAACCGCGAAGGTCGCGAAGGTGCGGGAAGACCGTGAAGAAACCGTGGGGCGAATCTCCAAGACGGCGCCTGTTTCAGATAAAACCGCTGCGCCATGGAAAGGCTTCTTTGGCCTTCCGGCACCGTCGTGGGTGCTGCTAAGCATATTTTGTTGCGACGGCTTTGGAGTGATCTGCTATTCGTCGTCCAGCTCAATTTTGATTACGTGAATCTGGTTCGCTTTCGCGTCCAGTGTGCCGGTGATTTTCACCTTCTGTCCTTCAAATCCATGCACCAGGTCCGGGCGATCAAGTCGATAAACATTTTTGCCCGCCGAAAGCACTAACGTGCCGCCAAGGCGTGCAATGCAGTACACCGAGCAGGTGTTCGAAGTCCCGCCCATGGACTTCGACTTGAGCATCTCCAGATGCGAGCGAGTGAGCGAATGCACATTCATCGCACACTGGCTATCGGAAACCTCGCCGTGAAATGCGTGAACCCCCTGGCTCTGTGCAACTGCGGCCAGCGCCATCATTGCCGCGAGGCACAACATGATCCTTTTCTTCATAACCGCTTCTGCCTTTCTTTCTAGGGGAGCACGATAAATTTCAAGTGCATGCCTTCATGATCTTCGCTGCAGATTACGGTGCAAACTGCTTCGTACTCGCCGGCCTCGAGTGGCGCGACCAGCGAGAAATCCTGCGTGCCCAGCTTGAACAGCAGGTCCCAGCCGTCCACCTTACTGCGATCTTTCGCGCGCAACAGCGCGAAACCGTGGATGGACCCGTCGCGATTCCACGATTTTCCCTTGCGAGCCGTCACCCGCAGAATGAAGGCCTCACCGGCTCTAATCGTGATCTCCGGTATACGCTGGCCTGCAATCCGGTAACGGCTGTCGCGATCCGCCGTCAATTCGATGATCCGCGGCTGCGCGAAGCCGTAGCTTGCAGTTTCCAGCAAAAGACCGGCGATCAGAATGGCGACCGTTCCGAACCTGCTCATGCCATGGCTCCATTACTGCGTCATATAAAAAAGCACCAGGCGCATATCCTGATCCGTGATGGTGGCACGCACGCGCATATGCCGCAGCACGGTGGCCATCGCGCGCGGCGGAAACTTTTGTGGAGCGGCATGACACCGCCCACAATTGGTACGAAATCGCTGCTCCCCCTGCGTGCGCATCGTGTCCACGTCGGTGGAATGCACGACCGGCAACCCGGCCAGTACTTCTTTGCGGTTCGAAGAACCTGCCAGCACGGGTAAACTCAGCGCCAAAGCAAGAACTCCAATTGAGATTCGCTTCATTGATGGCTCTCTCTTCCCAGCGGGATCAGGAAGCGGTATGCGATGCCGAATGTCCACTGATTGAAATTCCCGGCCGAGCTGAACTGCCGGCCGTAGCTGACGACCGACTTGAGCCCATCTTTCAAAAAGTAATTCATTCCAAAATCCGCTTCGCGCGTATTCACTCCCGGCAGGCCCAGGGACTGAGCAGCATCGGCGCCGAGATTTCCGCCAAAATACTGCTGCCCGCGGGCCACAACTTCCGTGCGCCGCATTGCCTTTTCCCAAAAACGTGCCTGGCTGAGCCGATACGCTCCTTCGATCCAGTAACCGCTTCCTTGATCAGAGCGCACGAACTCTGAGTGCAGGCTCAGGGGCACCTCTCGCGGCTGCCACGCCACATGCAGTCCGACAGAGTTTTTGCGCGTGTCCTGCAATGCCTTTTGCCAGGAGCCGCCAACTTCCAGCCGAGGTCCGGGAAAGAAGAATCCCGCTCGCCCGCCCACATGCCGTTCCGATTCCACACCTTCCAGTCCGACACTGGGCACCGAGACATAGGCGGCATAGTTGAAGGTGGCGCGCACACTCACTGGAAAGCCGCCGCGCAGCATCGCTCCATCACTCGTCGCGGTGGCGATTCTCAGGATTAACGGGTCCGGTTGCAAAGCCCGAATCCACATGGGATAGAGCCGCTCGTTGAAAATGCCGAAAGGGGTGAGAAAGCGTCCGGCGGTGACCGTCAAATAAGGATTCGCGATGTAGTCGGCCTGCAAGTAGTCGAGATGTTTGTTGACCGGGCCGCCGAATGAACGGGCGCCGGGTGCTCGCTGAAACTCGCCTTCAAACTCGCCCCGCGATTCCAACAGCCAACGCTCCCCGAGTGGCACCAGCAATACCGGGTTGAACTGGACATCCAACAGTGTTTGACCAGCGGTGATGCCCGGCAAAACTCCAACGGTTCCGCTGAGGATGGGGACGGGTTTCTCCTGGGCCGCGGTTTGGGTATGACCACGAGCGGGGGAGAAGAACTGCAGAAGCAAAAGCCCTACGAGCCGCGGGAGAAGAGTCCGCCAACGGCGCGGGAATCGCGGTTTCTCGTACTGACAAGGCAAACTTCAAACTCCACTATGACTTGGGCGATTGTGGGGGAGGGGGGAAGGAAGAGGAATGTAACCGAGGTAATGTTATGGGGATGAGGGGACTCGGGATCGGCTCAGGTGCTTGAGCGCACAAGAGATTTTCACTTAGTAAATTTTGTGTCAACAGGCGCAGAAATCCCATTTCACGCCCGCCGGCCCTGGCGAATTGCCATTAGATCGGGTGCCGCTTGAACTCCCTACTTTCCGGTGACCGCTTTCAAGTACCGGTAATAGAAGTCGACGCCCTGGTAGTAGGACTCCACCCCGAGCCGCTCATCTTTTCCGTGCGCGCGGACATCATTGCGATCGATGGCCGTGCCGCTGATGCCGTAGGTCGGCAATCCCGCTGCGTTGGTATAAATGCCATCCGATGCGCCCGTCGACATGGTTGGAACGACCGGCACTCCCGGCCACATTTGCGCGACCACCTTCTCCAGCGGCCCGAAAACGTCCGGCCTTAATGGGGGAGGAGCGTAAGACTGGCGCTCGGTCCCATGCTCCGTGACTTCGCCGATCGCGCCCACGTAGCGCACTGTGATTTTCGGGTCGGCAACGATCTCCACCAGCTTCTGCCGAATGTCCTCGGCGGAATGGCCGGGAGCAATTCTGCAATTCACGTTCGCGCGCGCCATCTGGGGCAAAGCATTGTTGGCGTGGCCGGCTTCCAGTCGGGTGGCAACGCAGGTGGTGCGCAGCTT
>QIAI01000237.1 GCA_003224995.1 Acidobacteriota bacterium | reverse complement strand
CCTGCTTGGTCTCACCGGTCTTCAAGTTCTTCTCCTGCAGCAGGCTTTTACGTTTTGGATAATCGAAGGTGACCTGGGTTTCTCGTTTATGGGGCCCTTCTTCGGAATGCTTCGTCAGGCCGAGGGAACAGAAAGTCTTGGGATCGAAATGCGCTTCGAAGCGATCATGCACACCGTATAGAACATTCGCCATGCCTGCCGAATCTGCGATGGCGTTGATTTTCCGGTCTGAACCCGCGTTCTCAATTTTCACCGTGGCGGTTCCTGCATTGAAAAAATGCCACTCCACGCTATACACGTAGGCCTGCCCATCGGGAAAGTGGTAGTTCGCCGAGGGAGGAACTATTTCGGCGGAGGGCCCGATGGTGACAATTGAGCCCTGAGGGAATGCCGGGGCATGGAGCATCACCAGGGTTATGCAAGCTGTGATCGCGACCAGCAGGGCTACGCAGACACGACGAATCCCTGTGCGTGCGAATTGGGAGAGCGTTCCGAACAAGGCGCTGCGAACTCCGTGGAATCCCGAAGCTTTGCTACCGGGATGCCCACATCAGTTTGGCCACCAGGGCAGCCATCAGCGCCGCAGTGCCCAATATCGCATTGTACTCGCGATGTTGCCAGTACAACGGCGGCGAGAACATGACTGCGGATTTTCCGTACGGGGTGGCTCGCGGGAACAGTCGGGGCACAGTGCGTGTGTATTCCTCGAAAGCCGGAAAGGCATTTCGCAGGTATGCTTCCTCGGCCTGGATTACCGGAAGATAGATGACGAACAACATTAGCAGCATGATTGCGGCCACCCAGAGGCTGCGCGAGGCAATCGCAAATCCTGCAGCCATGATCAGCGATCCGAGATAGAGGGGATTGCGGGTATAGGCGTAGGGTCCTGAAGTGGTGAGTTCTTCATTTTTCTTAACGTGCCCGGAAGCCAGGGCGCGTAGCAGGATGCCGGGTACGGCAACCAGCGTGCCCAGCAGAATCGAATTCCACGTGGGACGCGCGATCCACAAGAAGAAGGCCGCGAGAGCGAATCCCAACGGCACACGAATCCGCCGGGCGATTCTGGCCCAATCAGTCATGACCGCGCTCCAGCAGCCGCAGCGCGGCGGCGGTGACTTCTTCCACCGTGATGGCAAGCAGCCCTTCATCGGGCTGCATGCGATGGCTGAGACTGGTCGCACTCATGGGATTGCGCAGCACGATATTCCGAGTGTGGTAAGGACCATTGCGTGCGGGATCGGTGGGGCCGAAGAGAGCGACGACCGGGACACGCAGAGCCGCTGCCAGGTGCATCGGCCCGGTATCGCCGCCAATAAAGAGGCGGGCACGGCGCATCAGCGCGATCAGTTCGCCCACTGAGAGGGAAGTCGCGTGCGCGACTCCACCGCTGGCATCTGCGGCAATTTTGGCGAGCGCTTCTTCGTGCGGGCCGAAATTGATGATCGCGTGCAGTCCATGGCGCACCAGTTCCTTTGCGACTTCCCCGTAACGCTCGGCAGGCCATTGCTTCGCTCCCCACCCCGCACCCGGATTGAGGACGACGATCTGCTCGAGATCGAGTTTGCGGAAGCGGCGCTCAACAGCTTCCTCGGCAGCCGGATCGCAAGGGAGAACCGCGTCGGGAATTGCACGCGAGCGTCCGATAAGAGCCTGCGCTAACTCGCCATACTGCTCCACCACGTGCGTGCGTTCGTTCAGGATGCGACGCGAGTACCACATGCTGGCGAGATTTTCCCGCGGCTGGGTTGCGCCATAGATTGTTGGCGCGCCTGACCAACGGGCGAGAATCGCGGAACGCGCTGCGCCCTGGAGATCGATGGCAACATCGTAATGATGCGCACGCAAATCGCTCAGACCGGCCGCAACCCGTTCCCAGGTGTGATTGGAAAGGAGGGAACGTCGCCATTCTTTGAGGTTAACAGCGTGAACTCGATGGACCAGCGGACGCTGCGGCGACCGCGCACCCGCGCGCGGAGTCGAAAGCGCACACAGCAACTCGGCCCAACGATCCTCAATCACCCATCCCAAGGTCGCGTGCGGAAAGGCTTCGCGCAACATGGCGGCTGCAGGCAGCGCTTGAACGATGTCACCCATCGAACTCAGTCGGACGATCACAATGCGCTCGAAGTTCGGTGTGGGGCCATTGACTGGGCTCATCTCGCCTCAGGCCTTTCGCGGTGTGAGCCAGGCGCGGATGATCTCGGTGGCGGAGTGATCCTTAGGATCGCCGACGATGGCGACTCGCCCGCCGTACTCGCGAACCACGTCCGCTTCCGGAACGCTGTCGGCGGTGTAGTCCGTACCCTTTGCCTGAATGTCAGGACGAATTTCGCGAATGATGGCGCGCACGTCGCGCTCCGGAAAAACCACCACCGCATCCACATCGGCGAGGGCGGCAAGAATCTCGGCGCGCTCCTCCGCGGGCATCAGTGGTCGGCCCTCGCCTTTCAAGGAGCGCACGGAGTCGTCTGAATTCAAGGCAACCACGAGCCGTCCTCCGAGTGCCTTGGCGGCACGAAGATAGCGCACGTGACCGACATGCAGAAGATCGAAGCATCCATTGGCAAGCGTAATGCGATCGCCCTGCGCACGCCAGGACTCCACCTGATGTCGAAGTTCGTTACGTCCGAGAATCTTGGATTTGCTTGATGTGCTCAATGGGGTCTGGTAGCCGGAGGCGCGGTCTCGATTGCATGCAACAATTCCTGCCGCGAGACTGTCGCCGTGCCTCGCTTCATCACCACAATGCCGCCGGCATAATTCGCCAGCTGTGCCGCTTCTTCAGTGCTGGCGCCCGCGGCCAGGGCGGCGGTGAAAGTCGCGATCACAGTGTCACCCGCACCGGTTACGTCCGCCACTTCGTCGGAGCCGAAAATCGGAATATCGACCGGCTTGTGCCGTTCCGTAAAGGCGGCCATGCCATCGCGGCCCCGTGTAATGATCAGGGACTGTAGCTTCATCCGCGACATGAGTTGCTCGGCGGCGCTGACCAGTTTCTCCCAGTTCTGGCCAATCTGCACGCCCAGCGAGGACTCCACTTCGGGCTCGTTCGGAGTAGCCGCCGTTACCCCGGAAAACTCCAGCATGCGAAAGCGGGAATCCAGCGTCACCGGAATGCCGCGAAGTCCTGCTTTCGCGCGGATTCCGTTCAGGATTGCCGGAGATGCCGCGCCGTACCCGTAGTCAGACACCAGCAGCGCGTCGGAAGCCCGCGCATACTCGCGTGCGGAGAGAACCAGTTCGCGGGTGAAGTGCGAATTCGGAGCAGATTCAGGTTCGCGATCGATGCGCACTACCTGCTGACGGGCGGAGTGCGTCATCCCCGCAAGAATACGCGTCTTGGTCACCGTCGTCTGATTCTTGTCCCTCAGGATGCCGCTCACAGCAATGTGCTTGTGCCGGAAAGCCTTCAGCAGGAGTCGCCCGGGTTCGTCTTCGCCCACGATGCCAACCGGGAGGACATTCACTTCGAGGTCGGCGAGGTTATTGATGGCGTTCGCGCCTCCGCCAGGAACGATGGTGCGCTCGCGATGTTTCAGTATGAGCACCGGTGCTTCCCTGGAAACACGGGAGATTTCGCCGTATACGAACTCATCGGCTACCAGGTCCGCCAGCACGGTCACGGTGACCTTCGGAAAAACATCGAGAATCTTTTTGAGCCGCTCGCCTTCTTTGGGATGCCTGATCATCCGGGTAACGATTCTCTCATGCCCGGTTCTTCCGCTCGCCGATGGTCCGCAAAATGGTATCCACGACGTTAGCCGCGTCCACCAGGTCCATTTTCACGGGCACGACTGCGAGGGGGTGCAGGGCAGAGAGATAGCCGCCCAGGTTGATGGCGTCTTTCTCGGTGGTCACGAAACCTTCGGCTTCGCTCCGGGCTTTAAGGGCGAGCAGTTCACGGATGTCGTTTTCCGTGTAGAGGTGATGATCTCGATAAACCGCCTCCGCAACCGGTTCGATTCCAGCCTTACGAAGCTGCAACATGAAATTCTGAGGACGAGCGATCCCGCAGAAGGCTACCGCCCGCCATACCAGTTTGCCATCGACAGGAAATAAGTCAGGGGAGGCTCCTGAGGTAAGAACAATGGCGTCCGCGCGTTCGAGTGCTGCGACGGGTTCGCGCAAGCGCCCGCTAGGCAAAAGCCGGTCCCGGGCGTCATCGGCGGTCACGAGAACAATATCGAAATCGTGTGCCAGGCCGCGGTGCTGAAACCCATCATCCAGCAGATGGATTTGCGGCCCAAACTCCCGCTCGGCCAGCAGACCTGCCTGGTACCGATCCTCGCCGAGCACGACCGGGACTTCGAGACGACGGGCAATCAACAGAGGCTCGTCACCGAAGTCGCGCGCGGACCCCCCGGGGTCGACCAGCAAAGTTCCCCGAGTCTGGCGCCCATAGCCTCGCGAGAGCACATCGAAATGAATGCCTCGAGCTTCCAGCAATTCTCCCAACAGAATGACGAAAGGTGTTTTGCCCGAACCTCCCATTGAGAGATTCCCGATGCTGATGACGGGGCCCTCCAGATGCCTGGAGGACAACCAATGACGGTCGTAGAGATGGTTCCTGGCCGCCACGACTAAGCCGTAGATGCTGGAGACAGGATTCAAAGCAAGGTTCTCAGGCGCCTGCTGTTCAGAGCTTCAGGGTCGCACGATTCGATGCTCATGCCTTTTGGCTGGCCGCAACGGCAACATTCTCCCTGGCAAGCAGCTTTTCCAATGCCGCCACGGTTTTCTCGCAAGCTCCCGATTGGGATCGCAGCGTTTCAGAGGCACGCTGCCCTAGCGCTTTTCGCTCCTCATCGTTTGAAATCAGCTCCATGAATACAAGCGGCAACTCCGCCGGGCCGACAATGCGTACCGCATCCCGAGATTGAAAGAGATGAATGATGTCACGGAAATTCTCGGTGTGGTTGCCGACCACTATCGCGACGCCGTGGCGGGCAGGCTCGATAATGTTGTGCCCCCCTCTAGGCACAAGGCTTCCGCCCACAAATGCGATATCGGCAAGGCCGTAAATCGCGGAGAGTTCGCCAATCGTGTCGACCAGCAGAACGCTTCCCGTCAGTGGTTCGCCTCCCCACAGGGAGCGGCGCAGAAAGCGAATGCCAAGGCTTTCCAGCAACGCAGCCACTTCGGCAAAGCGCTCAGGATGCCGCGGCGCAAGGATCATCACGGCATGCGGATAGCTGGCGAGAATGCTTTGGAAGGCTTGCAGGAGCATGCGTTCTTCTTCGTCATCCACCGTGCTGTTGGCGAACACTGGTGGGGGATCCGTGGGCTTAAGATCGAATTTCAAATTGCCGGTCACTTCCACCCGCTGCTCAGGTGCCCCTATTCCCACGAGCCGTTTTTTATCCTCGTCCGTTTGCGCGAGGAACAGATCGATTTGCCGGAGGACACTGGGCAGCCACCAGTGCAGTCGCTGGTAGCCGCGCAAGGATCGGTCGGAAATGCGCGCGTTCACAATGGCGATGTGCGCTCCACTGCGCTTCGCCTCGCGCAAAAAATTCGGCCAGAATTCCGTCTCCGCGATCACGATCAACTCCGGCCGAAGCGCCTCGAAGTACGGCCGAAGGGCGAAGCCGAAATCCATGGGAAAGTAAAAGACGCTCTGGTCGCCAAAGCGGCTGCGGGCCAGCTTCTGCCCGGTATCGGTGGTAGTAGAGACAACGATGCGGTAGGCGGGATGGCGCAAGCCTAATTGTTCGACCAGGCCGCTGACCGCCAAGACTTCGCCCACGGAAACGGCATGTACCCAGATGCACGGTGCTTGCAACTTCGAGAGATGAGACGGAACTTCGCCAAAGCGCTGCAGAAAGCCCTTGCGGTATTTTCCATGGCGCAGCATCTGGTAAAGCCACCAAGGCAGGCTTAGCAGCAGGGCGAACGCCAGCAGCGCGCTGTAGACCAGGTACATGGGGTAACCACATTCTAAACGCGAACCGCAGCTGTCTCGAACTACTTCACGCAAGGAAGTCCCGCGCCCAATAATGAATGTACCTGCGTCGCTTCCCAGGGTTGGGAGGAACGTGCTATGCCTTTCGTCGTTCGGCGAAGGAATGCCTTCCGCAAAGAATTGTTGATCATCATCCTGTTATCCGTGCTTGCCGGGCTTATTGGAGGCGGATTGATCGGCATTACGACCGGCCACTCCACTACGGCCCAGGACAGTCCGGGGAGAACTAGCTAGCGTCAGGGTGTTGGGCGGCAGTGGCTCGCTTACAGTTATAATTTCTCCATGCTGCAGTCAAACGAGGCGAGGCTGCGTGTACGCTTCGCTATGCTCGTTGTTGTGGTGTCGTGTGTGATCGCGGTCGGGTGGATGGCGGCCAAAGATTTCGCCAAGCCCACCGCACAACCGGCGAAGACCTACCCTTTGCACGACGAACATTCCGATGAGAAGGTAGCGGCGGCTGTCGATGCCTACGACAGCCCGGAAAAAGCCCAGATTTTTAATGTGAAGTGGAATGAGGAAGGATTCTTGCCAATCTTCCTCGTCATCAGCAATGACAGCGATCAACCCATTTTGCTGTCGGGCATGCAGGCCCAGCTGATTACCGGCCATCGCGAGAAAGTTCCCGCCGCCACCAACGATGAACTCTACCGGCGCCTGTCCCACGTGAACGCGAGCGGACCGAAGTACCCGCTGCCTTTTCCCCGAACGAAGGTTAAAGGTGCGGTGGGGAAGAAGGCGCTGGAGGAAATGAACGCGGCCCAGTTCTCTGCTAAAGCGGTAGAACCGCACTCAACCCAGTCCGGATTCGTCTTTTTCGACGTGAGCGGGATCTCTTCCCCGCTCGATCGCGCGCGGTTCTATCTCACCGGCTTGCGCGACTCCAAAGGCAGCGACTTACTGTACTTCGAAATCAATTTTCCAAACTAGCCGTTGGACAAAGCTGCTGGCCTGGAAGGCTAAGGCTCACGCGTCCTCTGGCGGGGTCGCCGGTCGGTCGATTCTCCCGGCTATAATCGCTGAATATGGTGACTACGCCTGACTCGTCCGTCGGGGCTCGCGCCAAGTATGAGCCCGTGATTGGGCTGGAAGTCCACGTCCAGTTGTTGACCGAAACGAAGATTTTCTGCTCCTGCTCGACACGTTTTGGCGCTCCGCCAAACAGCAATGTGTGTCCGGTGTGCCTGGGCATGCCGGGCGTGCTTCCGGTGCTGAACCGGAGAGCCGTGGAGTTTGCGGTCCTGGCGGCGATGGCCTTGAATTGCCGCATCCACGAGACCTCGATTTTCGCCCGCAAGAATTATTTCTATCCCGATCTGCCCAAGGGCTACCAGATTTCGCAGTATGACAAGCCGTTGGCGGAATTCGGCTGGATCGACCTCAAGCAGAACGCCGGCAGGAAAATCGGCATTACGCGCATTCACCTGGAAGAAGATGCAGGCAAGAGCCTGCATGAAGGCTTCTCTGATGCGAGCGAGAAGACGGCCATCGACCTGAACCGAACCGGTGTGCCGCTGATCGAGATTGTCAGCGAGCCTGACATGTCATCGCCGGAAGAGGCTTACGAATTCCTCACGTTGCTGAAAGAAATCATCCTGTACACCGGGGTGAGCGATTGCAACATGGAGGAAGGATCGCTGCGCTGCGATGCCAACATCAGCGTGCGGCCGCGCGGGCAGAAGGAGTTTGGGACAAAAACCGAGATCAAGAACGTGAATTCGTTCCGCTTCGTGCGCGAAGCTTTGGAGTACGAGATTGGACGGCAGATCGAGGTGATCGAGTCTGGCGGGAAGATCACGCAGGAGACGCGGCTTTACAACTCGAACGAGGGCAGGACATACGGGATGCGCTCGAAAGAGCAGGCGCACGATTACCGCTACTTTCCGGAGCCGGATTTGCTGCCGCTGGTCGTCGACGAGAAGTGGAAGGCGGACATTGCGCAGCGGTTGCCGGAGTTGCCCGAGCCGAGGCGGGCGCGGTTCGTCAAAGATTACGGGATCACTGAGTACGATGCCGGCGTACTGACTTTCTCCAAAGAACTGGCGGACCAGTTCGAGTCGGCGGCCAAGGCGACGAAAAATCCGAAGCGCGTGGCGAA